>NZ_JBGQRB010000021.1:0-41229 GCF_045528645.1 Ruoffia sp. FAM 20857 | reverse complement strand
AGCTTTGTTGACCTTTTTTAAACTGGTGGTCGTCCAGCGAAATTGTTTGGTTGTCTGTTCCGTAGAACAGATCCCCTTACACATTTGGTGTGTTTATCTTTGTTCAGTTTTCAATGAGCTTTCGTTGTCGTTTTGTTGAACAACAACTTTTATAGTCTATCACGTTCGCGTTGTGGTTGTCAACACTTTTTTAAAAGTATTTTCAACTTCGTTTCGAAGTGATGTCGTTTGTTTTAACAACTTTTATAGAATATCACGGTTGTGACTCGAAGTCAACAACTTCTTTGAAGTTTTTTTAAATAATTTACAAAACTATTTAACACTTCGTTGTGATGCTGTCGCTGTTTGACGATTTACATATCTTATCATGCAGGCTATATTGTGTCAACAATATTTTTCACTTTTTTATCAGTGTCGCCTCGTTTAATCGCTACCTAAAATGACAGCTTTTAAATATTAACATGTTTGCTATGTTAGCGTCAATCACTTTTTTCACTTTTATTATTTCTTTTTTTAAGTGACGTGATTTCAAATGACAACTTTTATACTCTATCATGCTTCGCATAATCTGTAAAGCGTTTTTTGAAACAAATATATGATTCGTTTCAAAGGTTGTAAGCGCTACACATGTTGTAGTAGCAACTTATGTTATATTATCATCGACGAATCATTTCGTCAATACTTTTTTCGCTTTTTTGTAAAGTTTATGTAAATTTTATG
This sequence comes from Ruoffia sp. FAM 20857, assembly GCF_045528645.1. Classification (NCBI taxonomy): domain Bacteria; kingdom Bacillati; phylum Bacillota; class Bacilli; order Lactobacillales; family Aerococcaceae; genus Ruoffia; species Ruoffia sp. FAM 20857. The sequence goes on along the minus strand of NZ_JBGQRB010000021.1, from coordinate 40,509 downwards.
TAACCTTACATAGTTATCGCCAAACATTGTTACAACGTCTCGTGACGACAAATGATAATATACCACTAAGTAATAGGGGGAGTCAATATATTTTGTGATTTATTATGTTTTTTATTTTTTTACTTAAAATCGCTTCTTTTTAGGTTTCCTTCATTATATAGAAGGTGTAGTCACTATTAGACGATCCGTTTCCTACTATATAATGTCACTTTATACAAAAAGATTGAAGACAACTAAAAGTAGCCTTCAATCTTTTTAACTCTTATTTATTTGTTCTAAGCTTATAACCGTTCGTTTAACTCTTTAGCTAGATCTTCGAATCCTGGTTTACCTAATAAGGCAAACATATTACGTTTGTAGTCTTCTACTCCTGGTTGATCAAATGGGTTTACGCCATTTAAGTATCCTGAGATTCCTACTGCTTTTTCAAAGAAGTAGATTAAGTGTCCTAAAGATTTTTCATCCATAGCTGGAATTTTTATTAATAGGTTCGGTACATTACCGTCTGTGTGAGCTAATAATGTTCCTTCGTAAGCTTTAGTGTTAACAAAATCAATTGTTTTTCCTTCTAAATAACTTAAACCATCTAGATCTTCCTCAGCTTTTGGAATATCAATATCATGTCTTGGTGTTTCAACTTTTAAGACTGTTTCAAAGATATTTCTTTGTCCATCTTGGATTGTTTGTCCAATAGAGTGTAAATCTGTTGAGAAGTTTGCACTCGCTGGGTAAATCCCTTTTTGATCTTTCCCTTCAGATTCACCAAATAATTGTTTCCACCATTCAGAGAAGTATTGCATACCTGGTTCATAGTTAGCCAGAATTTCGATATCTTTCCCTTTTTTATAGAAGAAGTTACGGATTGCTGCGTATTGGTAAGCACTGTTCTCCATAACATCTGGATTACTGTATTCTTCCATTGCTTCGCGTGCACCTTCCATTAAAGCATCAATGTCTCCACCTGCGACAGCAATTGGTAATAGACCCACCGCAGTTAATACAGTAAAGCGTCCACCAATACCATCAGGAATAACAAATGTTTCATATCCTTCAGTATTTGCTTCTGATTTTAGAGCGCCTCTCTCTTTATCAGTTGTTGCATAAATACGTTTAACCGCTTCTTCGTGACCGTATTTCTTATCTAATAATTCTTTGAATACACGGAATGCAATAGAAGGTTCAGTTGTTGTACCTGATTTAGAAATAATATTAACCGAAAAGTCACGGTCCCCGACTAAATCAACTAGATCGTGTAAATAAGTAGAACTAATACTATTACCCGCAAAGATAACTTGAGGTGTTCCTTTTTGCCCTGCTTTAATATTGTAAAATGAATCGTTTAGGAATTCGATTGCTGCTTTCGCTCCTAAGTATGATCCTCCAATACCAATTACAATAAGAATATCTGAATCTGCTTTAATTTTTTCGGATGCTGCTTTGATGCGTGCATACTCATCTTTATCGTATGTTTCTGGCCAATCAACCCAGTCCAAGAAGTCATTTCCTGCACCCGTTTTATCATGAAGTTGATTATGTGCCAATTCAATATATGGTTTAATCTGAGTTAATTCATGTTCTTTAAAGAATGATAAAGCTTTTGTATAATCAAAATTTAAATTTGTCATTAATATCTCTCCTCATTTTTTTCTAGAATATTAGTTTGATCTTCTTCGATTTGTCTTAAACCATCTTCAATAATTTTAGGCATATTGCGTCCTAATGTCTTGAATCCAATCTTAGGTAAATATCTTTTAGGATACTTTTTTAATTTTGAGGGAAAAGGTGGTGTGTTTAGATGTTGCAACGCTCTAAAAGACAAGCTAATTTTTCGAGTATATTCATCAATATCAATAATTTTGACTTTAACTTTGTCGCCGATATTAATAAAATTATCTAACTCGGACACATAACCGTGTTTGCATTCTGATATATGCACTAATCCTTGTTCTGTATCCGATAATTTAACAAAGACACCGTAATTCTGAATACCGGTTACTTCTCCTTGGATTACATCCCCAATTCTAAATTCTTTTGTCAATGTATATCCACCCTTTACTTTATAGTAGGCTACTCATTAACAGTAACGCTCGTAATAACAATATCTTCTACGGGCTTGTCTTGGGCACCAGTTTCTTGAGCTTGAATATCTAGGACTACATCCATACCATTAACAACGTGACCAAATACTGTATGACGGTGGTCTAACCAAGGTGTTCCACCTTTTGCTTCATAAGCTTCAATAATTTCTTCAGGAAATCCAGCATCTTTTAATTGTCCTAGCATTTGCGCGGGTACAGTTGGAGCTGTTACGATGAAGAATTGACTTCCATTTGTGTTAGGTCCAGCATTAGCCATTGATAACGCGCCATATAAGTTAAATACTTCCGCTGAGAATTCATCTTCGAAAGCATCACCATAGATACTCTCTCCACCCATACCAGTTCCTGTTGGGTCTCCACCTTGAATCATGAAGTCTTTAATAATACGGTGGAAGATAATTCCGTCGTAATACCCTTTTTTAGATAATTCTTTGAAGTTTTCTACTGTCTTTGGAGCTAACTCCGAGAATAGGGCTAAATCAATATCACCCTTGTTCGTATGTAATGTAATATCAACATTTAGTTCTTCTGTGTTTAATTGTGGAAATTTTGTCAAAATAATTCACTCCTCCTTATATTTTCTATATACATTATATACTAATTCACTTTGTTATGTTTAACAAATGTTTTAATAGTTATATCAAATTTTTTTTGATATTATTGAAGGAGAGTTAAAAAAGTTTTTAATTCAAAAGATACTTAGGCATTTAGTTTAATTTAAATAAAAAAATAAGAAGGTTGGTTTAATTATGAATTTCCCTTTAATTGCGTCATTGAGTTCAATTTTATTTGCACAGCTGATTAAATATCCTATAGCTTATTTAACCAATCGAAAAAGTGCAAAATTAAATTTAATCACTTCTACAGGTGGTATGCCCAGTTCTCACTCGGCTGCAGTGAGTAGTTTAACGACGGCTTTGATTTTAGAATATGGTTTTAATTCACCATACGTAGCCATATCTACTGTATTTGCAGTCATTATCATGTTCGATTCGATGGGGGTCCGTCGTCAAAGTGGTGAACAAGGTATTGTCTTGGATATATTAGCCCGTAAACATTTAGCTGAGATCAATTATATATCTGATGATATAAGCTATGATGAAGTCGAGGATAACCCTCTGATTTTAAGTTATGATATTGATAATTATGAAAGAATGATAATTAACCGTTATCTAGGGCATAAACCGAGTGAAGTTATTGTTGGTACTCTAACTGGTGGTTTTGTTGCCATTTTTCTACGTTTAGTTTTATTATAATATTATAGAAAGTGTGATACTTTGAGTTTTGAAGAGTCCTTGTTTGATATAACAATTGTTGGCGGAGGGCCTGTCGGTTTATATACAGCCTTTTACGCAGGCTTACGAAATGCGAGAACAAAGATTATAGAAAGTCTAGAATCTTTAGGTGGACAACCTGCCCATCTTTATGCTGAGAAGAACATTTATGACATACCTGGATTCCCTGCTATTAGAGGCGATGAATTAGAACGAAATCTTATTCAACAAATTTCTCGCTTTGATATTTCGATTCAATTGGGAGAAGAAGTTTTAAATGTAAATAAAAAGATGACTGAGGATGGCATCGAATATTTTGAAATTATTACCAGTGAACAAATTCATTATTCACGTACCATTATTTTAGCAATCGGAAATGGTGCCTTTTCTCCTAGAAAATTAAAATTACCAGAAATTGAGAAATATGAAGAAAGTAATCTACATTACTATGTTAATAACATCGAACAATTCACTGGAAGAACAGTAGCAATCTGTGGTGGTGGTGATTCTGCGGTTGATTGGGCATTAGCCTTAGAACCGCTAGCGAATAAAGTGCATTTAATCCATCGTCGTGACAAATTTAGAGCAGTTGAAAGCAGTGTGAAACAATTAGAAAATTCCACAGTCGAGTTATTGACTCCTTTTATTCCGGAATCCGTCAACGGTGACGATAGTCGTATTCAATCGATTAATTTGAAGAAAGCTAAATCAGATGAGATAATTACTTTGGATGTGGATAACTTTATTGTCAGTTACGGTTTTACATCAAGTATTGGCGAAATTAGAAATTGGGGATTCAACCTCAATCGAAATACAATTGAAGTCAATGCTCAATACGAAACGAATATAACTGGCATCTATGCTGTTGGAGATATTGCCAACTATGAAGGCAAAGTAAGAATTATTGCGACAGGCTTTGGTGAAGCTCCCCAAGCAGTGAATGATGCCTTATTAAAAATAGATCCAACAAACGTTAACCCTCCAATTCACAGCTCAGATTTATTCTAAGGAGAGATACTATGACAAAAAATGAACAATTCATAAAACAAAGTCGTCTAGAAGATCAAGCTCACTACTTATTAAAAGAGCGTGGCGTTAAATTAGAGTCAATAGCAGAAATTGTCTATGATCTACAAAAAGACTACATTGATGATTTAACTTTAGACTATTGTTTAGAAAATATTATTGCGGTGATGAAGAAACGTGAAGTTCAAAATGCAGTTATCACAGGTATTGAAATTGATATCGCAGCGGAGAGACAACAGTTCTCACCTGTCTTAAATGATTTACTGATGCGAGATGAAGGATTATATGGCATTGACGAAATATTAGTCTTATCCATCGTTAATGTTTATGGCTCAATTGGTCTAACCAACTTTGGTTATGTTGATAAATTAAAACCTGGTATTATTGGTGAGTTAAACGATAGCAAAGATGAACATTGTAATACGTTCATTGATGATATCGTTGGCGCACTTGCTGCAGCAGCTGCAAGTCGAATCGCCCATTCTCAACCTCAAACAGATGAGGTGAATGTTAATAGTACACCTAAAGAGTCTTATGAAGATTCACATGAAAATTAAGAAAAAGTGATGAGCCCGCAGACTCATCACTTTTTTTATTTATTCCAATATACAACTTTTCGAATAGCTAAGATAATTAATTCATAAACTAATAAGGCAATGATGAATAACATCATGAAAAATTCCTGTGGGAGTACAGTTATAACCGGATCTTCCAAAGGATTAAACAACCATAAATCATTATTAAATAGCAATTGATGGAAAAGAATAAACACTTGATCGAATGCGACAACAATGAAAAATAATAAAATCAATGGAAAGGCTAATTTAAACGTAAAATGTGGTGCCATAACTAATTGCCAATTCCGTTTCTTAATGTATGAAATGGCCCAGATCGTTAATAAGAATAAAATTGTTAAGATGACAAAATTAATAAAGAATAATACCTTCACTTCTTCAAAGTGCTGTGCCCCACCTTCTGACATACTAAAGTAAGGCATATTTAAATCATGGACTGTTGGATTCACTAAGTAACTTAACATAGTATCATAATTTCCAAGCAATTGTGCTTGGGTTAAACCTGAGATATCTGTTAAATTAAACCAAGCAATACATAATCGGTATAAAAATGGTGATATAAAGATGACAGTTGTAATTGATAAGCACATTGCAAATAAAAGGATAATAAAACTGCTCACTATTCGTTTTAATATATCCATTATTCATGCTTCCATTCTGAAAGTGATTCGATGGTATAAGTTGGTTGCTTTTGAATCATTTCTAAGTCTTCTCTCACTGTGACACCTGTTAAAACTAACAGCGTATCCATATCCATATTCATTCCCGCCATAATATCTGTATCGTAGTTATCTCCAATCATTAAAACCTTGCTTTTCTCAATCCCAAGTTGCTTAAGTGCCCCTTCCATGATTGGTTTATTGGGCTTACCGATAATAATCGGTTCTTTTCTTGTCGCAAATTGTATAAAGGCAGTAATAGCACCCGAACTTGGATTCATTCCAGTTTCAGTTGGTATTAATCGGTCTGTATTCGTCACCACATATTCAGCTCCAGCAAGGATTGCTTGTACAGCGACAGTTAACTGGTCGTAAGTAACATCACGTTTTAAACCTTGGACAACAACATCAATCGGTTTACTCGGATCAACCGTAAAATTTCTATCAAGCAATTGCTCTTTTAAAGCTGCTTCTCCTAGTACATAAACATTCGCTCCTGGATGATGTACTTCAATATAATCTCCTAAAGCAATAATTGAAGTATAAACATGAGAAGAATCAATTGGAATATCATAATATGAATTTAAATTATGAACGATTTCCTCAACCGCCTTTGTTGCATTATTTGTCACTAATTTAAAAGGGAAACCATCATCAAGTAATTGACGGATAAATACCTCAGCTTCTGGAATTCGCTCTTTTCCACGATACGTCGTTCCATCGAGATCTACTAAATAACCTTCATACTTTGTCATTCCTTAGTTGTCACCTTCTTAATTACGAATTTTTTATCATTAGCCACTTTTTCACTGACTTTCTCAGTGACTTTTTTTGGTTTGTTTACTTCACCTTTAGTTTGATTCTTTTTAAAGGCTTTTTTACGACGAATATTTTTGGGTTTAAAGTTAGTATCTTCTGCTTTTTCTTTGTCTGTCGTAGTTGTCACATGAGGTGTTTTTGGTCTTTGGTTTTTCGGTTGCCTTGAAACATTCTTTTGTATAGTTTCGCGCTTCTCTAATTGATGGTACTTCTCTACGGCTTCCACCTTACCTAAGACAAAGTAAGCCGCCCCAAAATTACAATACTCTTTAATATAGTCATCTAAGAAATCAATTTGTTGATCGCGTGGCACTTTGCGTCTTCCTAACTGATAAAATCCTCTTAGACGTAACAGATCATGCCCCCAGTCTCCAACAATAAAATCAAACTTTTCAAAGAATGGTTGATACCGATTCGTAAAAGCTTCTTGTTCAAACCCTTCTCGGTAATTCTTTATCAAACGGTATTCTTGTTTGCTAATTTGAATTGTTTCTTCGTCGATAATATAGATTTGTTTATCTTCGACTTCTTCACCTTGAATAATGTCATCTAAAATAGATTCAAGTTGATTTGTCATGGTTTTTTTATTACTCAAATCACTTGCCTCCTTCTATTGGATATGTTTTTTCTAAATAATTTCGAACTACGTGTCTTAAAAAATCTGGGAAAATTAACTTTGGATTCCCATAATCATCAATCGTTGGGAAAAAAGGTAAGAACCAAATATGATCCACCGTCACAAACTGATAGTATTTGTCGTCAATGATCACTTCTCCATTTACTTCCCACTGATGTTTTAGCTCATTAAAAGCAATGCCCTTAAAAATTAGTTCTCCAAATATCTTACCACGAAAACCAAGTCCATTGATTAATTTGTATCTTAAATCATCTGCTTGTTGGTTCATTTCAGCTAGCATTTCTTTTAAATGCAACCCATTCATCTCCACTACAGCTAAATGCATCGGATGAGGTAGTGCTTCATGTAAGTGATATTCAGTAATGAGCCCTCTAGGCAAATCACTTAAAAATAAACCAGAGCTTAATATTGCATTTTCAACCCTAGTTGCTTCTATAATCGCATTGAGTGCCATTTGTATGAATGAATTGGATCCCGTTGTTTGAAGTGCTTGAAAAGTTTCAGGAATATGAGCAACCCTGCGTTCCTCAAGTAGCTTTGTTCCTTCATGTTTATAATAATCTGATTCTTTTGGCAGATTATATCTTTGACTCAATTGATGAATGGAAAGAACTTCTGCAGACATCTGCCAAGTATCCGTTGCTTGATCAAAATACAAATCGATTGAACCAACAAAATTACCGTATTTTCCTGCTGCGCAAAGAAAGCTTTGATTCTCCCATTCTCCTTCAATAAGAACATGATGAGTATGTGCTCCGATGATTAATTGTATTTCAGGAAATAGATTCGAAATATAGCGGTCTGTTTCTAAACCTAGATGCGACAACAAAATAATTAAGTCCGTGTCTTCTTTATCTATAAGTTGAAGAGTGTCTTGCAAGCTATCAATAGGATTTTCAATGGTATATCCATTTAAGTGATAAGTTTCATAAGGTGCAGTTAAGCCGATAAAGGCCACTTTCATATCGTCAATCTCTTTGTATACGATATTTTCAGCATAGGAAGGAACTTCTTGCGTATCTTTATCAAATAAATTCGCAATAGTTACTGAATAATCTGCTCGACTATATAAGTCGCTTAGACGTTCTTTAGAAAAGTTTAAACCTTCATTATTCCCAAGTGTCACGACATCATAATTCGCTTCATTGAACAAATCAACGATGACCTTCCCATATGTTGCTTCAACCAAAGGGTGTACAGAGTCCATAGCATCACCTACATCAATGGTAAGAAGCGCCTCACCTTTAACTGATGCAAGGGCCTGGTTCTCTTCTATAAACTTCGATATTAAAGGCCAATGATCTAAATGTCCGTGTATGTCATTGGTATGTAGTATTTTTAGACGCAATGTGTACACCTCTTTCATTATACATTTCTTATAGATTATAATACAAAAAAAGACCGAACTTCAATCCCTAGGGAATGGAAGTTCGGAAATATCCTAAACTAAGCTAAGACCGGTGTCAAAGTTCCTAAGAAAATAAAGGCCACAACAAGAACAAGAGCCAATATTAAAACATAAACTAACCATTTTTCCGGAAGTTTTGGAATAGGATACTTAACTACAAAACTTGCACCAAGAATAATATAAGCAACTGCTAGAACATATTGGAATATATTCATTGGTATTACATAACCTAACAGTGAAATAATTGGTATGATAATCGCACTTGCTTCTAAAGGAAGACCTTGTGTCTTTCCTTCTAACTGTTCACCTTGAAATTCAATCGCTTGGTTAAAATACGCAAGTCGAATGATAACAGATAAAATATACAATGCCGCGACGATGACCGATAATACCGATCCTAAAGATAAAGAAATTAATAATGACGCTGGTAGCAAAGCATAGACAACGGTTTTACTTAAGACATCAAATTCCAAATCAAATGAAATCTGAGCATCTTCTCGCTCAAACATCGCTGTGAAACGGTAACTAAAGATATAACCGACTGAAGCGATAATTAAGGATATAATTGTATATTGAGATTCTCCAATCATTGAAAACCCAACACCGACCGCTCCAAAGAACAAACTAAACAATGTGAGTGCATTGGATTGATTAATTTTACCTAAGAACATTTGACACACCCTTTCATACTATATGTAATCGTTATTATTATACCTATTTATTATCTCATTTACAATTGATAGATGGATTATTCGTCAATAATGCTTGTCTTCATCGCTTAGAATTGAAATGACAAGATAGTTACTATATAATTATTATATTGCATACATGAGGTGATTAATGTGAAAAAATGGAAAATTGTTGTCGACTCAGGGTCGTCAATTCGTGAAATAGAAACAACAAATCAAAACGTCGTTTTGGAAATCGTTCCATTGATGATAAATATTGGTAATGATGTTTTTGTAGATAGTGCAGACCTAGATATTGAGAACTTCTTATCAGAAATAAAAGATACAAAACAAAAAACATCAAGTGCATGTCCTTCCCCAGAAGTCTATGCACATCGATTTGAAGGTGCAGAGAATGTCATCTGCTTTACTATCTCTTCCCAACTTTCAGGTAGTTACAATAGTGCTTCTTTAGGAAAAGACATTGCTTTGGAGAAAAATCCTGACGCTAATATTCATATCTTTGACAGTCGATCAGCTGGTTCAGAGATGGACTTATTGGCTAAAAAAGCATTTGAATTAGCTGAAACGGAGGCTGATTTCGATACCGTCGTAAAAGAATTGAATGCTTACCATGATAATCTAGATATCGCCTTCTTATTAGAATCTGTAGATAACTTAGTTAATAATGGACGTGTATCTAAGATTTTAGGTCAAATGATTGGATTATTAGGTATTCGCTTAATTGGTAACCGAACTCCAGAAGGTACAATTCAATTGGCTCATAAATCAAAAGGTCAAAAGAGAGCGTTAAAAACTTTAATTAACGAATTAAAATCTAAAGGTTATAACGGTGGAGAAATTGAAGTATCTCACGTTCTTAACCCAGATATTGCCAATGCCTTTAAAGAAGAAATTCTAAAAGAATATCCGAACGCTAAGATTACGACACGTGTAACGAGTGCACTATGTAGCTATTATGCAGAGCATAATGGTATGATCGTTGGTTTCGAAACAAATTAATATTTTAAAAAACAGCAACAATTTTTAATTGTTGCTGTTTTTTATTTTAACTATATTGCTTCAGAAAATAACTGATTAAACTGAAGTATGGTTTTGTAATCTCATCATGTTCTTGGTAAATACAATGCCCAGCATTGTCTACCGCTATAAGTTCAACTTGAGGTACGTAGGTAGCGGCTGTAAAAATTCCATCCCCGCGTACTACTTTGTCTTCGACAGATCGAAATACTAATAATGGGGTTTCGATATACTTCAAGGCTGATTCATCCAGTATCTTATTCACTTCATCGAATGATGTCGCCAACCAATTATATGTTCCCCCAGAAGTTGGATGTGCAACTGATTCCAACTGCAAATTAAATGCATATTTCTCTCTTTGCTGACTATGTGTTAAATCTGGATTCGGAATATATTCAGATGCATTCGTTGATGCTTCTATGAATTCATTACTTCCTTGAGCGGGAATGGGCTTATGACCTAAGTTCAGTAAACCGGCACCACTTGCTACTGCATGAGCTAAAGATCTAGGATATGGATATGTATTGACACTAAACATTGGTGAAGATAAGATTGCTGCTTTAATTAGCTTTGGATATTTCTTAATTAATCCTGTACTTACTGCCCCACCCATTGAATGAGCGAATAAGAAAAAGTGCTCGTTCAATTCATAGGTCTCTTTAACACTTTCAATCACTTCTTTTAAATCTTCAATATAGTAATCAAAATGTTGAATATCAATTAAAGAATTTCGCGTTTCAACTCTTGAAGACCCATGACCTCTCGCATCATAAATAAGCACATTATAATTGAGTTGTAATAAATAATATACAACTTCAAAATACATCTCTTTATACTCATTAAAGCCATGAACAATAAAGACAGTTGGACGATTGCTATCTTTTAAATAAAATAAATATGATAAAGCAACATCACCCACCGGAATTTCACCAGAATGTTCAAATTGCTCAATATATGGTCGAGCGATAATGTTCATCTCTCGGTCATAATGCTCTTCTTCAATCCAAGCTAAGTTCGCTTGCAATGACATGTCTAATTCATTTAAATTGACCTCTGCTTGGTAACTTTGTTTGCGCGGATGTTTTAGTCGATAAGCAAAATCATAGGCAAGTAAGCCTAAGGTACCTTTAACTAGACCTTTTAATAATTTAGACGTTAAACTTTTCTTCAACTAAATTCCCCCTTCAGTATCCAAAACTAATGACACAACTAATCTCACATATGGTACTTCATCGACACTATAATCTGTCGGTGCTGCGTAGATCGAAATATATTGGCTTTGATAAATATCATAATTGGATAATGATACGGCATCAGCATATACATCAAATAAATAATCGGCTAAAATCTTTTCATTCTCCCAAGTTGTCAGATGAACATCCCCTGCGGAGATGTAGAGTTCATATAAATTCTCACCTAAGCGATACTCTGCATCCGAAACACTTGGAAATTGGGCTCTAAAACCAGCTCCATCAGCCGTTATAGAGCTTAAATAATGGTACTCCCCCATCTCTTCCACTCGCCTCCAGACACCTTCTTCAAGATGCTCGCCAAATTGAATTTGCTCCCAACCTTTCGTTCCTCGCATGTGATTCATTTGTCTTAAAAATGCATCATTCAATGCACGATTATCTAACGCCGCATTAAATTGATTGGCGGATTGTTTTGCTATCGCATAATTATCATCCGACAATATTTTTTCGTGGATTTGATAGGGAACTTGATTTCCTGGTTGGGCGTATCCTGAAATATATTCGGAAATAACTTCGTCATTTTCAACGTTGTTTGGTAATTTCATTACCTCTCTCATAATGAGATTAAAAGATTCGTTCACATTTAATGACTCATCATTTAAAGTCGCTTGTATAAAATTTTGGTTCTGATAATATCCAAATAACACAAATAGTATAATAAAACTTAATTTAAAGTAAAAACTCTTTGGAAATTTATTTGTCATGAATCTCTCCTATCATTCAACTAATACCTATAATATCAGAATTATAAGTAAAACAAAAAAGATTTAAACTAGATTAATGTCTAACTTAAATCTTTTAATACCAATTATAAAGGTTCTGTACTATTCTGTTGGTGTTGGATCAAATAAGGGTCAACGATATGGTAGCCCAACTCGCGGTAGCCATCAATCATTGTTGGTAAAGCATCCAACGTCCACGAACGGTCATGCATTAAGATGTTTGCTCCAGGTCGAATATATGTATTATCCAATGATACGGCTGCTAATTCAGGACCAGATAAATACTCATCCATCCAGTCATAACCAAATGACCATGTCATTAATTGTAAGCCTAACTCATTACAAATTAAGATAGTATCCATATTAAACAATCCGAAAGGAGGTCTAAACCAACGTACGGGTGCGCCAGTAATCTCTTCGACTACTTGATTCGTTGCGACAATCTCATTGTATTGTTCTTCATATGTCAATTCACGTAAATTCGGGTGAGTATGTGTATGGTTCCCAATTTCAAAGCCCATATCATGCACTTGTTTGGTAATCTCTCTGCCCCACTCCGACTCTAGATACATACCGTTAACTAGGAAAATAGCATTAACATCTTTTTCTTTCATAACTTGAGCCATCTCGAGCGCATAGCTATCTGGTTCTTGTGGCGCATCATCAAAAGTAAATAATAAGACATCTTCAGAAGAATTTTCATCTAACGGGATGATTTCTGAAGAAATATCTGGATCTGCATGCATGTAGTAGGCATATCCTTCTTCATTCGGTTGAGCGTAGTTTCCATAATCAGTCCAAGCTGCACGGACATTATCAGTTTTGACAATATTATTCTCCGTTGCCACCGCTTCTTCTGTAATCTGGATTTGTGGTATATCTTCGGGTATCTCTTCAGCCTGTACCCAAGAATGAATTGGCATATTACCAAGCAATACTGTACCTAAAAGTACCTTCAAAAAGATCTTCTGCATCGACTTACTTCCTCCTGTTAATTGTATAGTTATTTTATAAACGTAATATCAACGATATTTATGTCATATAATCCAATTTTACAATAACTTTAATAAGTTTAAAAGCAGATATTATAAACAATCCAGGTAATTTTAATAAATAGAGAAAGATAAACTCTCTGTTGGCAATACTTCAGATTGCTCCGGCTCTGCGACTAGTTTTTTACCAAACCATTTAACATCGTGCCATTGGCCGAATTTGTAGCCTGCCTGAGGGAATGTGCTGAGCAATTGAAAGCCATTCTTTTCATGGAAGCGAATGCTTCTTTCGTTCGTTGCTACAATGTTCGCAATTATTTGTGTCATACCTAAAGCAGTTAATGTTCTTTCTAAAGCTGTGAATAGTGATTGGCCGACACCTCGTACAGGTGTATCTTCAGCTACATAAATACTCAAAGCACACGTATTAACTAGATTCAACATAAATGAAATTTCACTCACATAAACAAAACCAACGATGACTCCTTCGTATTCTGCTACTAAAAAAGGCAAATGACTTTGAGCTTCGATAATCAATTGTTCATAATACGAAAGGGTCCCTACTGTTTCCTCCAAGTTAAAGACAGTATTTAATATATAGGGTGTATAAATTTGTTGTATTTGCTTCGCATTCTCAACCTGTGCGGGACGAATCATTAATTGTTGTGACTGAAATTTCATATAAACCTCCTTGTATACTTTTTTAAAACAAAATAATTATAGCTAATTATTTGAAATAAGCAATCACTTTTTGTCACTTTTATTGTAAAGTTTATGTAAAGTTTCAAGCTCTTACAAAACGTTGATATAACGGTCTTTATTCGCATTAACATTCCACCTTATTTCTCAATAACTGTCCGTATTCTATACCCCTTTAATGGGTGATATGTGAGTTGAACAGCGCCGACCATTTCAGTACTTAAATAAGGAACACTGTGTTGGTTTAATAAATCTAACACTTCGGCATGGGGATGACCGTACTGATTATTAACACCAGCTGAAATGAAGGCGAAGAACGGTTGAGTATGCGTCAGTAATTCTTCAGAAGTACTCGTATCACTCCCGTGATGAGCTACTTTTAGAATATCCGCTCGGATTTCTGGATAGGTCGCTAAGATTTTTGTTTCAATTCGCTTAGTCACGTCGCCTAAAGATAATACCGCGAGCCCTTCTATATCGATTTGAGTAATCAATGACGAATCATTGGATTCACTTTGCGAATATTTAATATCAGAGAGTGCTGGGCTATACAATGTCAGCGGAATAGTTGGATGTTTATAGCTTTCACCCATGTCTAGACTCACAACGGTATTAACTTTAACTTTAGCTGAAATCTCTTCCCAAATATTACTCTTCAAAGTATAATCACTGACCCATAACTCCTGAATTTTGATCGCGTGAGACAAAGCTTGTAAATTCCCAATGTGATCAATATCGGGATGGGTAATAATGACACCATCTAATTGATTCACACCTAGGGCTTTTAAAGCGGGGATTAAATTCCTCTCAGCAAAACTATGGTCGATATTCGATCCTTCCACTGGTTCCCAAAGTCGCTTACCGCCGGTATCAATCAACCAATTCCCCTGTTGATGACCTAATTGAAACAACATCGCATCTCCCTGCCCCACATCAATTATCGTTAATTTAACCGTCGGATCCAAATAGGGTACCCCAAACAAAATAATTAAATACATCAGCAAGAATACACCATAACTTAAAAATGAGCGAACATGGATGAACGCAATAAAAAACACAGCGACAAGTATAAGTAAATAAAAAATTACTGTCGTCTGCTTCCCGACTATCAGATTAAAGGAATGAAAGGCGTCAGATTGGCTTAACAGTTCATTAAGGAAGACAACACCTCTATCAAACAATGCACTCACTGTTTCTAAACCTGGGAGAGAAAATACAATCCATAAAGTCGTAAAAAAGACGAGCGGCATAATCAGATAATTAAAAACGACTGTAAACAAAATAACTATCACTATTTGAATTACATTCCATTCAAATGACGTCTGCATTATAATTGGCCAGGACAATAACAAGCAGGCAAAAGTCATTTCAATACTTTGAATGGCAGAATGTTTATTTGGGGTGGCTTGGTTATAACTCATCACAACAAAAGTCATCATAAAACTTAATGTATATCCTAACGATAAGACATTTAAAGGGTTAAAACAAATGAATAAAATCCCCACGATGGCAAGGCTATCTAAAGAAGCGATGGGTAAACGATACTTTGTTTTTAAAGAATTTAAGGCACTTGTAGATAAGACACGAATGACCCCAATGGGCCAACCGACTAACCACGTGTAAAGCCATAGCAAAACTGTCATTAAAATCTTCGCATATTCAATTGGTATGCCTAATCTGAGCAGTACATTATTTAACAAGCGTCTAATAAAATAAATATGAAAACCAGAGATTGCAAAGAAGTGTGCAACTCCTAAAGCAGTAAAGTTTTCTTTGTAGTGCCTATAAGTGTCGGAGTCAATATTGAAAAGCAGCTTATTATAAATCGCAATCCACTCATGATGGTTTAGTTTAATAAAGGTCTCCAATATCTTATATCTGAATGTATCTAATTTACCAACCAATGATGGGTCCGATTTAAGCTGATATATGTTAGTAATTTCAAATTCCCAGGCGATATTTTGGGTAGCTAAGTAAGCTTTATAATCAAATACATCAAAATTTCTAGCCTCATCCGGCTTTTCAAACTTACCTTCAACGAACCAAACAGTTGATTCTTCAAGTATGCTTTGAATTTCAGGTTCGTCACCTTCTAACCACTGAACAAAATTTACTCTTAAATCGATTTTCTCAGATTGATGAACGATTTGAACTTTCCCGTCACCACGGACTGAGTCCTCATCACTTTGTACATCAAAAGGATTCGTATATAAAATTGCTCGCATTTCTTGCGAGGCAATGGGTAATTCCTCGAGTTTTTGAAACTGAAATGTTTGAAAGAATGCATACCCAAGAACTAAAATAGATATGACAGTAACGGTTATGATTGTCTTCAGATTACCCAAACTAATTATTCTTAAGGCTATAAAGATAATAGGTAACATTAGCCAAAAACTAAAGTTATAAAAGGCCTGTAACAAGACATACATAAGCAGAAAAATAAAGGGCCATTCATATCGTATGTGTTGTAAATATTTTATCATGGCGAAACCGTAATAAGGTCAGTTAGGTTCTCGAATGTCTTCTCACCTATCCCAGAAACAGCCATAATATCTTCAATGGCAGCAAAGCTTCCATTCTCTTCTCTAAATTGAATAATTGCGGCTGCCTTTTTGGGTCCAATATTCGGGAGAGTCATCAACTCATCTACGGTGGCGGAATTTATATTTACTAGGCCAGGTATAATGTCATTAATTGAATTTGATCCTTCAATATAAGCCGTTTCAACTGACCTTGTTTCCGGTATCGTCTCTGCTTGTTCCAATTCTGAATAGCTATAAATGTATAACAACATCTGATCTTCAAGTATTTTCGCCTGGTTTAATGTTTCTGTGGCGGCTTCTTCAGTTAGTCCCCCTGCCATTTCTATCGCATCATAAACTCTACTTCCGATAGGCAAAGCATACATATCTGGTTTGGCAACTGCTCCTTTAATATCGACATAAAACACTTGCTGTTCATTATCTTCTGTTCGCTCTTCCGTCTGTTGCTTTAGCCCGGATATTGCTGCTAAATCCGTATTAACTTCGGTTTCTTGGGTTGATTCCGCCGAATGAGTTGAGTTACTTTCGAACAGTTTGACATAATCGGTTGACGATTGTTGGCTAGGTAAGATAGCCGATAATAAGACGATAACCAACACCGTCAATACTAATAACTTAAAAATATTCTGTTGAATGTGAGTCACGATTGTCTTAAAGGTCACATTTTGAAAATTCATATTATTCCTCCTAAATATTTGTCTATATATATATACAAAAAAAAAGCCGATTTTCATTTTTTAAAATGAAAATCGACCAAATTATTTTTTTATGACTTAATTTATTTGAATATTTACTTAGAATTAATTTTTTCGTGCATGGCTTCTTCAACATTTGGTGGTACCATATCACTGATATCCCCATCGAAAAAGGCAATTTCTTTAATAATCGTCGAACTTAAGTAGCGATACTGATCGGCAGCATATAATATCATCGTCTCTAACCCATCTACTTGTCGAGCATTCGCAGAAGCGATGGCGTACTCGTAATCTACATCCGTTGTATTACGTAAGCCTCTGATAAGCGCAGTCGCTTGTTTTTCTTCGTAATAATGAGCAATCAGCCCATCCTTTAAAGTATCCACTGTTACGTTACCAATATGTTTCACGCTGTCAACAACTAATTTAATTCGCTCATCAACCGTAAACAATGTTTTCTTATTTGTATTGATTGCGATTACGACAATGACTTCATCAAACAGTTTACTACTTCGTTCAATTAAATTTAAATGCCCTTTAGTTAAGGGATCAAACGTTCCAGCAAAAATACCAATCTTTGGTTTATTACTCAACACTATTTTCCTCACCTTCAAAGATATGGATGCGGGTTGCACCATAATCTTTTACTTTAATTAACCCATGACCTTCAATCCTATCTGGAAGGGTTACATCTGAATCTGTTTCACAGACAATGGTCGTTTGGTTATTAATGACTTTTAAATCCCAAAGCCATTGTATATCTTTTTCAATTTGTTGTTTGTGATATGGCGGATCTAGAAAGAGTAGTTTAAATGGCTCAGCCAATTGACTAGTTACATAGTTTCGTAAACTCTTATGATTATCACCTTTTAATAAAGTGAAGCGCTCTTCCTCTTTAGTCATCTTTAAGTTTTCGTTGATTGTCTCGATGGCCGGTCTGTGTTTCTCACACAGAACGGCAGAATCCATCCCTCTAGAAACAGCCTCAATGGCTAAAGCACCGCTTCCAGCATATAAATCTAAACAAATACCACCATCAAAGTACCCACCAATTAAATTAAACATACTTTCTTTAATTTTATCTGTTGTCGGCCGTGTATTTTGACCTGGGACGGCTTTTAGACGTCTACTTCCATAATTTCCTGATATTACTCGCATATATTACCACCAATTATCCATTATTCATTTTTTTGTTGCGAAGTGTTTCTGCAATTGACTCGATTAATGACTCTTCTTCATCCTCTACAGAAAAAGGACCCGATAAAGAATTGTCTGTTGAAGGTTCAATCGCATTTGCAAACGTCATGTCAATGTCATCTCGGTATGAATACTCGACTTCTCTGACAAAATAATAGTCATTCACTACTTTCTCAACTTTTTTTGCATCTTTTTTATTCACGTACATGATCGCGTACTTCATCTTACGACTATAGTAATGAATATAGCCATGCTTTCTTAATTCTTTAATCTGCTTTGTTGAATATAGCCAAATAACCAGCGCTTGTCTTTCAATCATATTAAATTCCATATTACTCCCCTTTCTGCTTAGAATAAACTAAGTTAATGTTTGGTTCTTTACCTTCTTCAATTATCATTCTTAAAGCCAGTCCAATCGCACTTAGCATTGCCATCATACTTGTTCCTCCATAACTAATAAATGGTAAAGTGACCCCAGTTAATGGCAGAATACTCACGACACCTCCGATATTAATCACGGATTGAACGAGTAGTAAAGAAGCAACACCTATTAGAACTGATTTACGGTATAACTCTGTACTTGCTGCCGCACGTTGGTAAATAATTACGATGAGGCTAAATAATAAACCTACCACAACTAACACACCAATTAAGCCAAGTTCTTCAGCGATATTTGCCAATATATAATCGGATTCAATGACCGGTAAAGCTCCTTGCTTCGATACACCTTCGCCTAATCCCATTCCAAACCAACCACCCCGACTAAATGCCATTAAGCCTTGGATGATTTGGTAACCTGAATCGGATGAATATCTGAATGGATCAATGAATGATGCAATCCGTTCAAACATATGGAAATCTTTTGAAACTAGCCAATCTCCAAATTGCCGACCAATGATTGTTAATAATAAATAACCAACAAATAAAACACTATAGGCTATAATGTTCCACTTTAAAGACCCTTTCGTCAACAGATAAATAAGTCCCAGAGTCGCTGATAAAATAATCAACATTCCTAGATCGGGTTGTAGGAAAATTAGCCCACAAGAAACTACTAATGTTGCAATAGCTACATTATTCACATTAAACCAGGAAGGAAGTTTCTGATTAGTCAGAATGACCTCCCTATCATAATACTTGATTAACCAACTAATCACTAGAATTCCAATGACTTTAACGAACTCACTTGGTTGAAAACTAACTCCAAATACGACAAACCAACTGGTTGCCCCCCAGACGCTTTCTTGAGTGGTCAAAGTATATATCAGTAAGACAATTAATATGACCATCATAAATAGAATGAGCCTGATATTTTTAAATAATTCAAAAGGTACAACAACCATTATACCGATGATGATGACACCAATAACAACTGAAAGACCTTGTGTCGTGATCGCCCTCATTGGGTTATCATACATTGTCGCACTAAAGACTGAAATCAACCCAATGACCACCAATAAAGTTGTAATTAAAACGATGGATTTGTCAATCAACCTGAAATTCTTTGCGATCTCTTTTTTTGAGAATGATTCTTTGAATAACTTTTTAAGCCTCATACTTTTTGAAGCATCATGATGTTCCTCATTGTTTGCCATCAAACGCCTCCTCATGGATAGATAATTACACTCAGTATACCACTTCAAAAAGTGTATTGAAAAGTGTATGATTTTTCATATAAGCTATTATAACATGTATCGCTTAATTAAAAATGACAATTTATTGAATCCTCAAATGCACTAACTACAATAATCAAATTTACAAGCAAAAAAATAGTGCCACTGAGATTTCTCTCAATGACACTATCAATTCAAACTTTAGTTTACGCGTTTAAACGTTCTACAACTTTCGACCAGTTAACAACTTTCCAGAAAGCTGATAAGTATTCTGGACGACGGTTTTGGTAGTTTAAGTAGTAAGCATGTTCCCATACGTCTACACCTAATAGTGGTTTTTTACCATCTGTAAGTGGGTTATCTTGGTTTGGAGTTCCAACAACTTCTAATGTTCCGTTGTTATCAACAAGCCATGCCCAACCAGATCCAAACTGACCTGCACCTGCTGCTTCAAATTTCTCTTTAAATGAATCTACTGATCCGAATGCATCTTCTAATTTTTCAGCTAATTCAGCAGGAACTTCATTATTATCTGAAGGTGCTTGTAAAGATTCCCAGAATAATGAATGGTTTAAGTGTCCCCCACCATTGTTACGTACAGCTGTACGTTTTTCTTCTGGAATATCGTTTAAGTTTGCAACAACATCTTCGATTGCTTTATCAGCAAACTCTGTTCCTTCTAATGCATCATTTAATTTTGTTACATATCCGCTGTGGTGTTTGCCATGATGAATTTCCATTGTTTCCTTATCGATAACTGGTTCTAAAGCATCACTTGCATATGGTGAATTTGGTAAAGTAAAAGCCATAATTAAATTCCTCCTATATATTTCACATAATATATTCATATTACCATCTAAGAATGTAATCACAAAATAAAACGCTCACTAAATGTGAGCGTTTTACAAAATATTATTTCTTCTCTTTTTTAGATGCTTTTTCACGAGCACTTTTATCTAAGATTTGTTTACGTAAACGAATACTTTCTGGTGTTACTTCACAGTACTCATCTTCGTCCATGAATTGTAATGATTCTTCTAATGTTAAAATCTTAGGTTGTTTAATCACATTAGTTTGGTCTTTATTCGCTGAACGTACGTTAGTTTGTTGTTTAGCTTTTGTGATATTTACTGTTAAATCATTTTCACGGTTATGTTCCCCAATAATCATACCACCATAAACTTCAGTACCGGGCGTGATATAAATTTGTCCACGTTCTTCGATGTTCATAATACTATAAGTTGTCGCTTGACCAGAGTCTAGTGAAACTAGAGCACCGTTACGACGACGGCCGATTGATCCGCCTACAGCTGGTCTATACTCATCAAAAGTATGGTTCATAATTCCGTAACCACGTGTTAATGACATAAATTCTGTTGCGAAGCCTATTAATCCACGCGCTGGAACTAAGAAGATTAGACGCACTTGTCCGTTACCTGGGTTAATCATATCAGCCATTTCAGCTTTTCTTGTACCTAAAGCTTCAATGATTGATCCCATATATTCTTCTGGAGTATCAATTTGTAATCTTTCAAACGGTTCACTTGCGACACCGTCAATCTCACGAATGATTACTTCTGGTCTTGATACTTGGAATTCGTATCCTTCACGTCTCATGTTCTCAATTAAGATTGATAAGTGTAATTCCCCACGTCCTGATACAGTAAAGGCATCAGGTGAATCTGTCGGTTCTACGTTTAAAGAAACGTCAGTTTGTAATTCACGTGCTAATCTATCTTCAAGATTACGAGCTGTAACGTATTTACCTTCTCTACCTGCAAACGGCGAGTTATTCGTTAAGAACTTCATTTGTAATGTCGGCTCATCCACGTGTAGTAATGGCAGTGCAATTGGGTCAGTACTACTTGATACTGTTTCCCCAACAAAGATATCATCCATACCTGATAGAGCAATTAAGTCTCCACCAATGGCTTCGTTAATTTCAACTCTGTTTAAACCGAAGAAACCGAACATTTTTGATACACGGAAGTTTTTAGTGCTTCCATCTGTCTTCATTAATGTCACGCTATCTCCAACTTTGATTGTTCCTTGGAACACGCGCCCAATACCGATACGTCCAACGTAATCACTATAATCTAACATAGATACTTGGAATTGTAGGGGTTCGTCACGGTTGTCCACAGGCGCAGGTACATGTTCCAATACTTCATCAAAGATGGCATCCATATTATCTTCTTGATCTGCTGGATCACTTGACGTACTTGAAGTTCCGTTTAATGCTGACGCATATACAACTGGGAATTCAATTTGATCGTCATCGGCACCAAGTTCGATGAATAATTCTAAGACTTCATCTACAACTTCTTCAGGTCGTGCAGATGGTTTATCTATTTTGTTCACAACGACAACTGGAACTAACCCTTCATCCAAAGCACGTTTTAATACAAAACGAGTTTGTGGCATTGTTCCTTCATAGGCATCGACAACTAATACTACACCGTCGACCATTTTCATAATACGCTCTACTTCACCACCGAAGTCCGCGTGTCCTGGTGTATCCATGATATTTATGCGAGTCCCTTTATAATCCACTGCCGTATTTTTAGCTAAGATTGTAATTCCACGTTCTCTTTCAATATCATTGTTGTCCATCGCACGATCGTCAAGTTGTGTATGTCCATCTAAAGTGTCCGATTGTATTAACAATTCATTAACCAACGATGTTTTACCGTGGTCAACGTGAGCGATTATTGCGATGTTTCTTATATCATTACGTAATTCCATTATTTTATTCAATCCTTATCTATTTATGACTTAGCAATTCTAATGCCTCTTGATGCACATTCGGATGTGCAAATAATATTGGTGACCGAGTTAATATATCCGGTCGACTTCCATCTATTGTCGTTACTTTATATCCCATTGACTCGCATATAGCATAGCCAGCAGCAAAATCCCATGGTCGTAAACCTGCTGAGAAATACAGTGCTGCCTCTCCTCTAATTAAGCCAATGATTTCTATCGCAGCTGATCCATAGGATCTTGCGCCGAGTGAAACATTTAGTAAGGCTTTCATATTATACACGTTGTTGGAGAAAGATTCTACATTTCCGAGCACTAAAGATTCATTTAATTGAGATATTTTTATTGGTTCGAGCGGATGATTATTTAAGTAAACGTCTTCACCCACGATACCATAGTATAAATCACTATTCATTACATCATAAATATAACCAGCAACTGGTAAACCATCTTCAAAAATACCAATCATAATTCCAAAATGATTTTTAGCTTTAACAAAATTTAAAGTACCGTCAATGGGATCAATAACCCAAACAGTGCCTTTCGTATCATCAACAATATCCCCTTGTCCTTCTTCACCAATAATTTGGTGTGTTGGATAATATTCACGGATTTTATTAATAAAAAATCGTTCCGTTGCTTTATCCATCTCAGTGACTAAATCACTCGGACTTTTCTTCTCTTTTACTTGTAATTCACGTTCCAAAGAATATTTTAACGTTTCTGCAGCTTGCTCCATCCAAACTAAAATACGATGATGTAATTGATAGTCCACTTATTTTCTCCTTTGTTCAGTAGTTAAATTCATAATTTGTGCTTTTTTATTTAAATTCACTTCTTTTACTTTAGTTCCCATCAGTTGAACCGCTCTGTATATTGAATATCCACTTAACTCTTCGAATTTTTTTCCCATTTGTTTCTCTTGACTCTTACTTGGAACCACTTCTTTAAATTGCTTATAAGCTTTTTGGAATTTCTCATAGTGGATACCTTGTTCATACGTTGATTCAACTGCATTAAGAAAAGTGATGACCTGTATGATGTCTTCATTCGACCAATCTGGGTCGATCGGATATTGATAGTTTTTCAAATAGAATCTCCTTACTTTATTAAATTGCTATAAAATCGGCTTTAATTATCTGAATATAGTTCTGTTACAATCTCTAACACTTCATCATTAAATTTCTTTTGAATTGCTGTCACAGGGGTTTCGTTATTGATAATTAAGCTAGTATACACTTTTGGTGCATCTTCGATAGGAATCCTAATTAAGTGGTCTTGATTTCTGATAATAATATCTGTCATGAAACCAGCATAAATTCCTGAATCAATCATTGAATTAATTGTTTGAATTTCATTCGAATAACGAACTTTCTTTAGCTTTAGACTATTATCATTTACCCAATGATTCATAATTGTATTATGCGTATACCCATTACCTAACGTAATGAAGTCTAACTCTTCAAGTTCCTCTACTGAAAGATTCTTACGGTCTGCTATTTTATGATTTTTATTTACATAAATCGCAAACTCATGTTCTTCCATAGGAACTTGAGTTAACCATTTTTCCTCAAAAATAGGTCTTTCACTTGAAATAATAGCTGATGAAACTTGATTGTTTCGAATCATTTCAAACATCACTTCAGAACTTTCTTCCTCAATAAAATTCAATAACATACTATACTCAGCTAAATCTGGAAGAATCTTTGGTAAATAATAACCACCGATCGTCGGTAGGAAGCCAAACGATACTGTCTCTGCTTGCGAATTAATTATTTCTTGCTTCGTGCGGTCTAGTGTTTGTAATATCTCATGGGCAGATCTGTATAAGATTTCTCCGGATTCAGTTAATTGAACATTTTGAACGGCGCGGTTACGTTGGATGAGTGTTGTTTCAAAATTCTCCTCCAATCTCTTTAACGCTATAGAGATAGATGGTTGCGATACATAGAATGCTTCGGCAGTCTTAGTAAAGCTCAAACTTTCTGCTAAATGAATAAAGTATTTTAAATCTCTAATATTCATATATTATTCCTCACTTCATAAATTATATTTATAGTTAATAATAAATTTGTATTATTTCTTTTTATATCAATATGGTATTATATTCCTATGAAACGCTTTCATATCTTATGGATTTTGCTCCATATTGATTATATCATAATTGAAAAGGATGACATACATGGATAAGTTAAAACAGTTATTTTGGCTACTCTTATTCTCTTATATTGGAGAAATATCGTCGCTAGTCATTTCGCCGTTTGTTGCAATTCCTGGTAGTGTTATCGGAATGGTCGTATTGTTCTTAGCTCTACATTTCAATATTTTACCGATTGAAAAAGTAGAGGACGTAGGAACTTGGCTGACTGATAACATGGCTTTCTTATTTATCCCAGCTGGGGTGGGATTAATGACTCAGTTCGAAGTACTGGGTGGGAACGTTTGGTGGCAGCTACTTATAATTTTATTTGTAACAACTGCATTAATGATGTGGTGTGTAGGTACAGTTGTTCAAAAACTGATCGAGAACCGACAGAACAAGGGGGCTAAAAAATGATAAGCAATTTAGTCGAAACACCTTTTTTTGGTTTTATGGTTTCTATTGGCTTTTATTTACTTGGAAGTATTCTTTATAAGCGGATTAAATTTCCACTTTTTAATCCTTTAGTATTCGCTATCATATGTATCATAATTATGTTACTTCTAACGAATGTGTCATATGAAACCTATAATGAGGGAGGAAGATATAAAAGTATCTGGGTTACTCCAGCTACGGTTGCCTTAGCAATCAAGCTAGAGAAAAACTTCAAGTACTTAAAAGAGAATTACCCAGCAATATTAATAGGGATTGTATCCGGTGTGGCATTCCATACTGTATTGATCATTCTGTTTAGCCTGTTGTTTAGATTCGACTACCCATTAGCAGCGACATTCTTACCTAAATCGGTAACGACTGCGATTGCAATTGGTATATCTGAATCTGTTGGCGGCTTAGTACCTTTAACTGTTGCCGTCGTGGTATTCACTGGTGTTGTGGGGGCTTTAATTGGACCTACTCTATTCAGAGTAGCTAATATTACTAATCCGGTAGCTCAAGGAATTGCTTTTGGTTCAAGTGCTCATGCTATGGGAACTTCAAAAGCGATTGAAGTTGGAGAAGTTCAAGGAGCAATGTCTGGTTTAGCGATTGTTGTCACTGGTATTGTTATTGTTGTGTTCGCACCTATCGGTGCTCAAATATTACAATTATTATTTTAATTAAAAAAGGAGAAGATTAATATGACTGAGGAAAACAAATATAATGCACCTCAAGAGGTAAAAGATTTAAATATTATTAATACGATCGAATTAGAGGACTTTGCTAAAGAAATCGTTCCTCATGGCGGGTTTGATTACATGGCTGGTGGATCTGGTGATGAGTTTACATTGCGTCGTAACGTTTCAGCATTTAACCAAAAAGGAATCTTACCTCGTATGGCAGCTGACGTTGAATTCCCTGATACACAAACAAAAATCTTTGGGCATGATTTAAAAGTACCATTCATTATGGCTCCAATCGCTGCTCACGGTTTAGCCCACGAGTCTAAAGAAGCCGGAACAGCGAAAGGAATTAGCGAATTTGGCGGAACAATTATGTCAATTAGTGCTTATTCAGGTGCTTCATTCGAAGAGATTGAAGAAGGTCTAGCAGGTAACCCACGTTGGTTCCAAATTTACATGAGTAAAGATGATGAATTAAACAAAAACATCTTAGACGAAGCAAAAGCAGACGGTGCATCAGCAATCATCCTAACTGCTGATGCCACAGTAAGTGGTAACCGTGACCGTGATACACGAAATAAATTTGTATACCCATTCGGTATGCCAATTGTTTCACGTTATTTGACTGGTTCAGGGGAAAACATGTCTCTAAACAATATTTACGGACAATCTAAACAAAAAATTGATTTAAAAGATATTCAATTCATTAAACATTACTCTGGCCTTCCAGTATTCTTAAAGGGTGTTCAAACTCCTGAAGATGCTATGGCAGCCATTGCTGTTGGTGTTGACGGAATTTGGGTTTCAAACCATGGTGGACGTCAACTAGATGGCGCTCCTGCTTCATTCGAAGTATTAGAAGAAATTGCTGAAGTAGTTGCTGGTCGTGTGCCAATCGTATTCGACAGTGGAATCCGTCGTGGAGAGCACATCTTCAAAGCGCTAGCAAGTGGTGCTGACATCGTTGCTGTCGGTCGTCCAGTATTATTCAGTTTAGCTTTAGGTGGATGGAAAGGCGTTAAGAGCGTATTCGAATACTTCGAAAACGATTTAAAACGTGTCATGCAACTTGCAGGAACACAAACAATCACTGACGTTAAAAATGCTCGCTTAAAAGATTTAAAATAATCACATGATAAAGGCCACACTAGAAAATTAAATCTAGTGTGGCTTATTTTTTTAATTATTTTTTTTCTGTAGTTAAGCGAGTAATAATTTCTGTATGTTCGGGATATTGTTCCAGCAGTACTTGTCGTTCAAATAATTCAAAGTCTTCAAATTTAAAGCCAGGACTCACCATACAACCTACAAGCGAATAACCGTCTTTCTCTTCAACCGTCGATCCAAAAATCGTATTTTTAGGTACGACCGCTTGAAGCACTTGGCCTTTTTCGATGTCCGTCCCTAAATAAACTTTTTGATACTCCCCTTCAGGAGTAATCATATGAACTGTTAATGGATTCCCATAATGATAGTACCAAATCTCATCAGAAGTTAAACGATGAAATCTGGACGGATTTGAATCAGTTAACAGAAAGTATATACTCGTATAAAGTGCCGTTGGAGATTGATTTTCTCTTTCAAACGTTTCGTCTGACTTTAAAACTTGATGAAAATAGCCACCCTCAGGATGGGCTTCCATATTATAATAATCAATCCAAGTTTGTTTTTTCTGCATAATTTACTCCTTTTCAAGTTAGAATCATCATTCTTTTTAGTATATCTTGTTACAATGAATGTATCAATGAAGAAAAGGAGCAAGATACAATGGATATGAATGAAATGACAAGAGAAGCTTTACTCCAAGACTCTAATGATACGGATTTAACGCAACATATTCGCGATTTAAGTCGTTTAGCTGATGATGGCATGACTTTACTTGATGATAAGAAAAGAGCAGAAACACGTCGTAATTTATCGCTTTTAAAGAATGTTATTATATAAGAAGCTCAACAGCTTAAAGGCACTGATAAAGCATCAATTTCTACTTTAGCCTCAAAATACATCACGACAATTCAAAATCTTTCACGGATTCTTTCGAAGGAAACAGAAGATTCTGATTTATATCAAACACTTAATCAGATTTATAAACCTCTTTACAAATTAATTAAATAAATATAAAAAAATATCCAGACCTGACTTTAGTAAGTAGGTTCTGGATATTTTTAAATATTTTTTGCCCTAACGTTAATCTTATTAATTGCTCGATTCAAAGCAATACGAGCACGACGGTGAGCAACCGTATCATTATTTGATAAGGCGGTTTCTAATTCTGCCTCAGCCTGTTGTTTCTCAATAAGTGCTTTCCCTTCGTCAATATCTCTTGAACGAATCGCATACGTCGCAGTAATTTCTACAACATTATCATGCATTTCGAGAATACCACCATTTATCGCAATATAGTTATCCGCCATCGATTTCTCACGTCGGCTCACTTTAATTGAACCAACCGTTAACGAGGTGATCACTGGAATATGATTGGGAAGTATCGTCATCTCTCCGTCTGTTGTCTTCACTACAACACCTCGTGAGTAGTGAGTATAAATTAATCCTTCAGGAGCATAAATATTCACTTGTAATAGTTCATGTTTTTTAGCCAATGTTACTTACCTCACTTCCTGAATCGAATTATTTATTTATATTGGGAAACATCAATACCTAATTCTTCAGCTTTGTCAATCACTTGATCAATCGCACCCACGTTTCTAAACGCTTCTTCAGGTAGAGTGTCGTATTTACCTTCTAAGATACCTTCAAAGCCATCTAATGTTTCTTCAACGGTTACAAACGAACCTGGAACGCCAGTAAACTGTTCAGCTACATGGAAGTTTTGTGATAAGAATAATTGAATACGACGTGCACGTGTCACTGTCACTTTCTCTTCATCACTTAATTCTTCAATACCAAGAATTGCGATAATATCTTGCAATTCATTATATCTTTGCAATGTTTGTTGAACTTGTGTGGCGATATGATAATGTCTATTCCCAACAATATCTTCAGATAAAGCAATCGATGTTGATTCTAGCGGGTTCACTGCTGGATAAATACCTTGTGACGTTAACTTACGGTCTAAGTTTGTTGTTGAATCCAGATGGGCAAACGTTGTCGCTGGCGCCGGGTCAGTATAGTCATCTGCTGGAACATATACAGCTTGAATCGAAGTAATCGCACCATCAACCGTAGAAGCGATACGTTCTTGCATGGCGCCCATTTCACTTGCTAATGTCGGTTGGTAACCAACAGCAGACGGCATACGTCCTAATAGTGCTGATACCTCAGATCCTGCTTGAGTGAAACGATAGATATTATCAACGAATAGTAGTACGTCTTGTTTCATTGTATCTCTGAAATATTCTGCCATAGTTAAACCAGTTAATACAGTTCTCATTCTCGCTCCAGGTGGCTCGTTCATTTGACCAAACACCAAGGCAGTATTCTTATCAACACCACTCTCAGCCATCTCCTGAATTAAGTCATTCCCTTCACGAGAACGTTCTCCAACACCAGCAAAGACGGAAATCCCATCCCGTTCTTGTGCGATATTGTGGATTAATTCTTGAATGAGTACTGTCTTACCAACTCCAGCACCACCGAAGAGCCCGACTTTCCCACCTCTTAAATAAGGTGCCAATAGGTCAATAACTTTAATTCCAGTTTCCAATACTTCAAAGTTACTTTCTAAGTCTTCATACTTTGGAGCATCATTATAGATACTTTTCAATTCATAGCCAGTTTCTAATGGACCACGGCGATCGATTGTCTGACCGAGCACATTAAATACTCGTCCTAAAACTTCTTTTCCAACAGGAACTTGGATAGTTGAACCTGTATCAACCACTACCATATCACGACTTAAACCTTCAGTCGCATTCATAGCAATAGTTCTAACAGTCCCTTCACCTAAGTCCAATGATACTTCGACGACTGTTACATCATCACGATTTAAATCCTCTTCAGTAACTGTCTCTTCCGTTTCATTTGGAATGATCACTAAAGCATTCTGAATATGAGGGACGCCATCGTCTTTAGGAAACCGAACATCGACGACTGGGCCGATAACTTGTTCTACTTTTCCAATTCTCATGTTATCTTGCCTTCTTTCCTTTAATTTTGTGCATTCGCACCACTCGTAATCTCGATGATTTCATTCGTTACGCGTTTTTGTCTTTGTTGATTATAGACATATTGTAAATTCTTAATTAAATCAGTTGCATTATCAGTTGCTTGAGTCATTGCTTGCATGCGACTTGCTTGTTCTGCGGTTTTTGCATCTAAGATTGTTCCATAAATCATACTTTCTGCATATTGAGAAAGCAGTATATCTAACACATCTGGAACATCAGGTTCTATGGCATAATCAACATCTGTTTTTTCTTCAGTTGGAAGATTTGTCAGAGGTAATAATTGCTCACAACGAAATTCATTTTGCAAAGCATTTATTGAATGATTATAAACTAGATATAATTCATCGAAAGTCTCGTTTTTAAATAACTCAACACATTTTTGGATTAAACTTTGAACTTGTGTAAATGTCGGAAAGTCAGATAAATGATGCAACTCGTGTGCAACATTAAAATTTTCTTTTCGACATAATTTCATAATAGGTTCACCGACGGCCATCACAACGATATCTTCTGCACCTTGATTTCTTTCGTCCAATAATGCTTTAAATTCTTTCAATATTGTTGAGTTGTAACCACCAGCCAATCCTTTATCTGATGTAATCACTAAGTAACCTGATTTCTTAACGGGTCGATTAATTAGTAAATCATGAAAATCGACGATACTCGTTAAGTCACTATTCGTTACATAACCAGCATTACTTATATCACCAACTTGACGCATTAAGTTTGCAACCGTTTGTTTAATTTTCGTTGCATATATTTCATAATTACTTGATATATTAACAATTCGGTTATACTTTGTCGTAGAAACTAAACTCATTGCTTTAGTAATTTGAGATGTCTTATTGATTGAATCAATTTGTCTTCTAATTTCTTCTAATGCCAATATATTTCACCTCGATTAATCTACTGTTTGCATTGTTCGGAACATTTCTCCAAAGTTACTTAATAAATTGTCTAAGCTTTCTTGATCCGGCAAATCACCCGTATCTACAATTTCTTTCAAGACATCTGAATGAGTTGTCTCGATATAATCGTATAATTGCTCTTCATAGTATTTCACTTGATCAACAGGGATATTTTCTAAATACCCGTGAGTTAAAGCAAATAACATAATTACTTGATTCGTTACGGGTATTGGTGAATGAGACGATTGTTTTAATACTTCAACCGTTAATTTACCTTGATCTAATCTTCTTTGAGTGGACTCATCTAAGTCTGCTCCGAATTGAGAGAATGCCTCGAGTTCTCGGTAACTTGCTAAGTTTAAGCGAAGTGTCCCGGCAACTTTCTTCATTGCCTTCAATTGTGCTGATCCCCCGACACGAGATACTGATAACCCAGCATCAATGGCAGGTCTTACTCCAGAGAAGAATAGATTTTGATCCAAGAAGATCTGTCCATCTGTAATCGAAATAACGTTTGTCGGAATATATGCAGATATATCTCCAGCAAGTGTTTCTACAATCGGTAAAGCTGTCATTGAACCGCCACCCATTTCTTTATTCAATTTAGCTGAACGTTCTAATAAGCGTGAATGTAAGTAGAATACGTCACCGGGATATGCTTCTCGTCCAGGAGGTCTTTTAAGTAATAAACTCATCTCACGATAAGCTGCTGCTTGTTTTGATAAATCATCATAAATAATTAATACGTGGCGTCCGTTATACATAAATTCTTCACCCATAGCTGTAGCCGCATATGGAGCTAAATATAATAGACTCGACATTGATGATGCACTCGCAGAAACAACAATCGTATGATCCATTGCTCCGTGATGTTCCAATGTTGTCACTAAGTTTTTAACAGTAGATTCTTTTTGACCAATTGCTACATAAATACAAATAACATCTTCATCTTTTTGATTAATGATCGTATCTACGGCTAAAGTTGTCTTACCAGTCTTTCTGTCTCCGATAATTAATTCACGTTGTCCTCGTCCAATTGGAACTAATGTATCAATGGATTTAATCCCTGTTTGCATTGGCTCAGCAACACTTTCTCTATCCATAATTGCTGGTGCTTCTGCTTCAATCGGACGATTTTTCTTATTGATAATTTGTCCATTCCCATCTAATGGTTCTCCAAGTGGATTGACAACTCTTCCTAATAGGGCTTCTCCTACTGGAACCTGCATCACTCGATTCGTCCGACGAACTAAATCTCCTTCGTCAATATCAACATATTCTCCAAGGATAATCACACCGATATCATCTTTTTCTAAGTTTTGCACCATGCCAATAGTACCATTAGCGAATTCAATCATCTCACCGTTCATGGCATTATCTAAACCATTTACTCGGGCAATACCATCCCCAATGAAAGAAATGATTCCGATTTCTTCAAGGTGATGCGATGCATCAAATTGTTGGATCTGTTGACGTAACCGCGTAGTTAATTTTTCAGTTTCCAATTATTTCACCTCTATTTCATATTGATTTGTTTGTGTAGATAACCATTTAAATCATTTAATTTACGTTTTAAACTGTTATCGTAAAAGTAAGTTGTACTTTGTACTCTGATTCCAGCTATCATGGATGGATCTACACGAAAATCGACTTTATCATTGTCGAAAGGAATGACATGATTCACCGCATCAATAACTTTTTTTCTTTCTTCATCAGTTAATTGTTGTGCACTTGTTATTCTCACTTTTTCATTCGAACGATAATCATCTTGCTCACTTGCTTCTCTGATTCGTTTTTTATTGATAGAAAATGAAGCAAGTTGTTGTAGTAATTGTTCTTCATTAAGTGAATTATTTATATTATCTACTTTCATTTATACTCGCATCCATTTCTAATACTAATTCTGATATCAATTGTTGGTGGTCTTCCGAATTTACTTCACGTCTTAATACTTGTTCAGCAATTTCGATAGATAATTTACCAATTTGATCTTCCATTGATTCCAGCATTTGTCTACGTTCCCGTTGAATAGATAGTTCTGCTTGTGTGCGCATTTCTTCTATCTCTTCTTTTGCTCGTTCAATTTGATCAGCTTTCATCTTTGAAACTTGCCATTTTGTATCTTGTACTAATTTATTGGCTTCAGTTCTCGCGTTAGTTAGCATTTCTCTTGCTTCATCTTCCGTTGCTTCAGCATTTTTTTTCGCTACTTTAGCATCGTTAATATTACTATCAATTATTTCTTCACGTTCTTGTAGAATCTTTGATATGGGATCCCAAGCAAATTTAGAAACGATAAATAAAAGAATAGCGAAGGATATAATTGTCATTAAGAAATGACCTACTCCTGTTTGAAGTATTGATTCAAGCATTTAATTCCCTCCATTTTCCGTAGTTAATTCTTACATGAATAGTAACATAAAAGCAATAACGGCAGCCATAATTGGGATAGCCTCAATCATACCTACACCGATAAACATTGTCCCTCTAATTTTACTTTCCATTTCTGGTTGTCGAGCCATCGACTCAATTGCTTTTGAAATAACCAAACCGTTCCCGATCGCAGACCCTAAAGCAGCGAAAGCAATCGCTATTGCAGCACCAATTCCGTTCATAATTATATGTCTCCTTTATATTTTAAAATTTTAATGTTCAGTAACAACTTTATGTGATAAATAAACCATGGATAACGTTACAAAGATATATGCTTGTAATGCCCCAATGAATAATGAAAATCCTTGCCATACCATTTGTAATGGTATCCCAGCTAACCAAGTAACTAAACCGAAACTGTTACCTAATTGAGCGATTAATGCGAGTAGTATCTCACCTGCAAAGATATTCCCAAATAAACGTAATGACAAAGTAGCAATTGAAATAATTTCATCTGCAGCTTTAATCGGGAGTACGGCTACATTAGGTGTAGCATAATTCTTTTTGAAATATCCACCAAAACCAAATTTTTTGATCCCTAGAATATGCGAAATGAAATTCATAGTAAGAGCTAATGCAATACAGACGATTGGATCCGCTGTCGGACTTTTCCAATACGAAATCTCATGAGCTTCTACTAAAAATGGTAAACCAAGCACATTTGATACAAAAACGAATAAAAATAGCGTCAAAGCTAACATGACGTAGACAGGTTGACTTTGACTACCAAATGATTCCTCAACTATCCCATTAATAAATGATATTAAATACTCAAAGACAGTTTGTGTCTTTCCAGGATTCTCAACCTTCAGTTTACGTGTGAAAAATAAAGATAGAAGAAATACAATAATCAAAGTAGCAATCATTGCAACTAATGTATTAAACCCGACATTAATACCGAATAGATTAACTAATTTTGTCTCACTCAAAAGCGACCCCTCTTTCTTTAAAAATATTGTGCACAAACTTTTTATAGTTTATATCACGTCAAATAAAAAGCTATTAAATATTTATTCAACATTTTTTATTTTACCATGGAAATTACATTAACACAAACACTTACTAGTCAGTAACCACAGCGTTTTTTTGTGTAGTACTATATTGACCTTGAATATATTTTACATTATAGTATTTATTTTTTTGTATTAAGTTTACTAACAAAAAATATTTTATTTTTTATTTTAATTTTTCCGGGCTATTATTTTTATATATTTCATAATGATTACGCTACCACCTTGATTAAATCAAATGTTTACAAAAATAATAAAAACAATTTATTTTTAATATTTCAAGTTTTTTTTAGTGTTCCTTTGTACTTTATATACACCCACATGTTGTTATAGTTTATAAAATATGCAAAAAAAAGAGAGTAAGTTTTTACTTACTCTCTCAAAAATTAAATTAAATGTGGATTGGTTGACCTAATACTAGTTCGGCAGTATCCATTACAACTTCACCTAATGATGGGTGAGAGTGAATAGTTAATGCTAAATCTTCTGCATTTAAGCCACCTTCTACAGCAAGGATTAATTCAGTTAATACCTCGGATGCGTTCGGACCTACTACTTGAGCACCGACTAGAATATTATCTTCTGTTGTTGTAACTAAACGAACGAATCCTTCAGTTTGGTCTAATGAAATTGCACGACCGTTACCACCGAATGGGAATTTAGATGCTTTAACTGATAATCCAGCATCTTTAGCTGTTTTTGCAGTATGACCTACAGAAGCTAATTCTGGATCTGTAAATGCTACTGCTGGCATTGCAACGTAGTCTACAGTGTCAGCTTCACCGCTGATTGCAGCTGCTGCAACTTTACCTTCGTATGAAGCTTTATGTGCTAATGCCGCACCAGCAACGATATCACCAATTGCATAGATGTTAGGTAAGTTAGTACGACCTTGGTTATCAACTTCGATTAAACCACGATCAGTCATCTTAACGCCTGCTAAATCTAAGCCCATTTCGTCAGTGTTTGGACGACGTCCTACTGATACTAATACGTAATCAGCATTTACTTCTTCTTCTTTACCGTTAACTTCAAATTTAACAGTAACTGAATCTCCGTTATCAACTGCTTCTTTAGCCATTGCGCCTGTATGAACAGTCATATTACGGTTTTTCATTTCTTTCTCAACAACTCTTACCATGTCTTTTTCAAACGATGGTAATAATTGAGGTGAACCTTCAAGGATAGTTACTTCAGAACCTAAGTTAGCATAAGCCATACCTAATTCTGAACCAATCACTCCACCACCGATAACAACTAATTTTTTAGGTACTTCAGTTAAGTTTAAAGCACCAGTTGAATCGATAACACGTCCACCAAATTTGAATCCTGGGATTTCAATTGGGCGAGAACCTGTTGCGATGATTGCATTTTTGTATGAATAACTTTCTGCTCCATCTTCATGAATAACACGTAAATGATGATCATCTTGGAAGAAAGCTTCTCCCTTAATGATTTCAACTTTATTCTTTTTAAGTAACATTCCAACGCCACCAGTTAATTTTGAAACAACTTCATTGTCTTTCCATTCTTGTGTGCGTTTGAAGTCTAATTTAACTTCGTTAGTTGTTACACCAAATACTTCACTGTTTTGTGCATTGTGGTATGCATGTCCAGCACTAATAAGTGCTTTAGAAGGAATACATCCTACGTTTAAACAAACTCCACCAATATGTTCACGTTCAATGATGGCAACTTTTTGGCCTAGTTGTGCTGCACGAATCGCTGCAACATATCCACCAGGGCCTGAACCGATAACAACTGTATCTAATTCAACTGCGAAATCTCCAACTACCATTTATTTATTCACCTTATCCTTCCATTAACAATAATTCTGGATCTGCTAAGTAACGTTTGATTTCGTTCATAGCGTGTTGTGCTGTAGCACCGTCAACGATACGGTGGTCAAAACTTAATGACAATTTAACAACACGTCCAACTGCTAATTCACCTTCGTCATTAACAACAGGTTGTTGTACAATTGAACCGAAACCTAAGATAGCTACTTCTGGATAATTGATAACTGGTGTGAACCATTTACCACCTGCAGAACCGATATTTGAGATTGTAACAGTTCCATCTCCCATTTCAGAAGCAGATAATTTACCTTCGTGAGCTTTACCTGATAAATCAGTGATTGCGTCAGCAATATCAAACATGCTTAATGCGTTAGCATCTTTAATATTTGGTACGTATAATCCACGATCTGTATCTGTTGCAATTCCGATATTGAAGTAGTTTTTGTAAACTATTTCGTTAGTTGAGTCATCAATCGATGCGTTTAATACTGGGTATTTCTTAACAGCTGCTACTAAAGCTTTAACAACATATGGTAAAAATGTTAATTTAGTATCGCGTTCTGCAGCAACATTTTTGAATTTCTTACGGTGATCCCATAATTTAGAAACTTCAATTTCGTCATGTAATGTAACATGAGGTGCTGTATGTTTAGAGTTAACCATTGCACGAGCAATTGCTTTACGCATACCTGACATAGGTTCGCGAGTTTGACGTTCTGAAACTGGTACAGAAGCTGGTTCTGCTGCTTTAGCTGGTGCTTCTTTAGCTGGAGCTGCTTTCACTTCAGAAGCTGTTTCAGTTTGTGCTGCTACTGCCACTGGAGCTTGAGCTGTTGTTTGATTTGGATCAAAGTTATTCACGTCATCAGCTGTAACACGTCCACCTTTACCAGATGGTGTTACTGATGTGATATCAATTCCTTTGTCACGTGCTAATTTACGTACAGAAGGCATTGCTAGAACGCGTCCTGTTGCGCTGTTTACGCCTGCAGTACCTGTAGATGCTGCTGGTTGAGCGTTAGAATCAGCAGGTTGTTGTGCTGGATCTTCGCCTGCTTCAGCAGTAGGTGATGCGGGTGTTGATTGAGTATCATCACCTGAACCTTCGTAGTCCGGTGCATCAATTTCAACTAAGATATCATCAACGACTGCAACTGTTCCTTCTGATGCATGGATTTTAACCACTTTACCAGCATATGGTGAAGGTAGTTCTTCTACTGCTTTATCGTTTTGGATTTCTACTAGAATTTGATCTTCTTCAATTGTATCGCCTTCAGCTACTAACCAAGATACAACTTCACCTTCAATAATTCCTTCACCTAATTCAGGTAAACGGAACATGAAGTTAGATCCACCTGCTGCTGGTTTAGCCGCTGGTGCTTCTTGAGCTGGAGCCGCTGGAGCCACTTCTTCAGCTTCATCTTCGTAACCAGGTGCGTCAATTTCTAGTAGTACTTGACCAACTGTTGTTACTTCACCTTCTTGTGCAACGATTTTTGAAACTGTTCCACTTACTGGAGAAGGTAATTCTTCTACTGCTTTATCATTTTGAATTTCTACTAAAATATCGTCTTCTTGAACTTGGTCGCCTTCAGCAACTAACCAAGATACAACTTCACCTTCAACGATACCTTCGCCTAATTCAGGTAATTTAAATTTAAATGCCATTGGGTGTTTACATCCTTTCTCGTTTTCAGATATGTTTAACAAATAACCAAAGGGTAGCAGAACTACCCTAAGTATTTATAATTAGAAATCAGTAGCTTCTTTTACTTTTGCTACGATATCATCAGCATTTGGTAACCAGTCTTTTTCTGCCATACCGAATGAGAAGACAGTATTAGGAGCTGCTACAAATCCAATTGGAGCTTTTAATGAAAGAATGGCGCGTTGTGAAATTTCAGAAATTACTTTCTCACCAACACCTGCTTGACGTTGTGCTTCTTGAACAACGACAACACGTCCAGTCTTTTCAGCTGAAGCAACAATTGTTTCGATATCTAAAGGATGAACAGTACGTAAGTCAACGATTTCAGCTGAAACGCCGTCTTTTTCAAGCGCTTCCGCTGCTGAGATAGCTTCACGAACCATTGCACCATAAGTAATGATAGATACGTCAGTACCTTCTTTAACAACGTTTGCTTTTCCTAAAGGAACTGTATATTCTTCTTCTGGAACTTCCTCACGGAATGAACGGTAAAGTTTCATATGTTCTAAGTAAACAACAGGGTCATTATCACGAATTGCAGAGATTAATAATCCTTTTGCATCATATGGGTTAGATGGGATAACTACTTTAATACCAGGAGATTGTGCAATTAGACCTTCTAATGAGTCCGCGTGCATTTCTGGTGTCGCAACTCCCCCACCAAATGGTGAACGGATTGTAATTGGCATAGTGCGTGATCCACCTGTACGGTAACGAGTACGCGCTGCTTGTCCTACAATTGAGTCCATAACTTCGAAAACAAATCCGAAGAATTGGATTTCCATAATTGGACGGAAGTTTTCAAATGTTAAACCAACGGCTAAACCACCGATACCAGATTCTGCTAAAGGTGTATTAAATACACGGTCCTCTCCGAATTTTTCTTGTAAACCTTCTGTGGCACGGAATACCCCACCGTTAGCTCCTACGTCTTCACCGAAGACTAAAGTACGGTCATCGTTGCCTAATTCAATTTCTAAAGCGTTTGTGATCGCTTGAATCAATGTCATTTGAGCCATGATTATTTATTCTCCTTTGCTTCGTAGTATTCAATTTGTTCTTGTGTTACATAGTCAGGAGTTTCAAACATATTTTTCAAGAAGTCCGAAACTTTTTGTTTAGGAGTAGATTCTGCTTGTTTAATTGCTTCTTTAGCAGCTTCTTTAGTGTTTTCAACTACTTCGTTTTCTTTTTCTTCTGTCCATAATCCTTTTTCAGTTAAGAATTTACGGTAACGGTTTAATGGGTCACGTTGACGCCATTCGTCTTGAGCACCTTCTGGTTGGTAACGTTTTGGATCATCACCTGATAGTGAGTGAGGTCCGAAACGGTAACATAATGTTTCGATTAATACTGGTCCGTTTCCTGCAATCGCATATTCACGCGCAGCTTTCGTTACAGCATAAACCGCTAAAATATCCATACCATCAACTTGAACACCTGGGATACCAGCTGCTACAGCTTTTTGAGCTAATGTTGGTGCTGCAGTTTGGAATTCACGTGGAGTTGAGATAGCCCAACCGTTGTTTTGAATTACGAAGATTGCTGGTGCTTTATAAGCTCCGGCAAAGTTCATTCCTTCATACACATCACCTTGAGATGAACCACCGTCACCCGTCCAAGTCATTGCTACGGCTTTACGACCATTTTTCTTGATACCCAAAGCTGCACCAGCAGTTTGAACATACTGAGCACCAATAATAATTTGTGGTGGATAAGCTCGGAAATCTTCAGGGTAAGTACTTCCTTCTACATGTCCTTTAGACCATAAGTATGCTTTGTAACTAGGTAATCCATGTTGCATTAATTGAGGTATATCGCGGTATCCTGGGAAGATAATGTCATCTTCAGTTGTTGCCGCAATTGTTCCTAATTGAGAAGCTTCTTGTCCAGTTGTTGGAGCTACGAATCCTAAACGTCCTTGACGACTTAATGCTTGAGTACGGTTATACCACTCGCGGTAGAAAACCATATCTTCCATAAATGTTACTAATTCTTCGTCTGAAAGTTCAGGCATTAATTCCTCATTAACTACCTTTCCGTCATTATCTAATATTTGAACTGTGCTAAAATCAAAGTTGTCTGCTCTTAGCAGATCTTCCATTTTTGCAGGAACTTTTTTATTTGCCATGCTATTACACATTCCTCTCTTAAAATAATATAGAATAATACAAAGCACAATAAACTGTACTATTCAGTTATTTCTAATTTATCACGCTCATTAAATAATTGCAAGTATTATAAAAATTATAAAACGATTACAAAACCTGATTTTAAGCTTGTTGAGAAAATCTTCACAATATGTCGATTGAAATTTAAAATTTTATTTGTTGTTATATTTTCATTGAAAATGTGTTTCAATAAGGAAATTCTGTTGTAGTACAAAATTCGCCTGTAACATTTATTATAATCAAATGAGATGATTCCAATTTGTTTGTTATAATGTTTTTTTATCCTGAATAATTCATACTTTTAAATATTGAGTTATTCTAGTCGTTATTTTTCAATTTTGGATCACTTTATCGAAATTAAAATATTTTAATCGATTTTCTAAGCTAAAGAAAAACTTTTTAGTCTCAT
>NZ_JBGQRB010000020.1:0-41531 GCF_045528645.1 Ruoffia sp. FAM 20857 | reverse complement strand
ATTTGAGAGAAAACTTACCTAAGGAAGCTTTAAAGTCCTTTACCTCAGATCGAGGAAAAGAATTTGCTTGTTATCCTGAGGTCGAAGCAGCAGGGATTGATTTTTATTTTGCCGATGCTTATAGTGCTTGGCAAAGAGGAACCAATGAGAACTCTAACGGTTTACTGCGTGATTTTTTTCCTAAGAAAACAGACCTCGCTAGAGTGATTTACCAAGAACTCAATCAAGCTTTGTGGTTAATGAATAATCGTCCTAGGAAATGCTTAGATTACCAAACACCCTTGGAAGTATTTTTACACGAACTCTTATTAATTGAGTAAATAAAAAATTGTCGCAATACTTATTGCAATTCAACATATTAAAAAGCTTGGATTACAAATGATAAGCCGTTTAGCGTGAAGTAAATCCCAACTAAATAAGCAACTGTCAGAATTGATGCGATTGGATTAAAGATTAATATGATTCCAATGATGATACTTATAATAGATAAAAACACAATTAACCAGAAATTTCTTTTACTATATTTTCTAATCGCTCTTGCTGATACCAAGGCAATAACTGAATCAATGATAAACCAAATCGCAAATACGATTGGTAAAGCAATAACACCGGCAGTGATGTTAAAGAATAAGAATACACCAATAATAATATCGATGATACCAATCACAATCAGCCAATTATTCGTCATCCCTGTGTATTCTTTTAAGCGATTACGAATTATAATTTGCGTAATCCCCTTAAACGCTACCGCAAAAGCAAATAAATATATGACAAAACTGGCACTTCCAAGTGGGTTGTTAAATGCAAGTATCCCTAAAATAATATAAATAATTCCAACAATAAGTGACCACCAATTAAATCCATTCTCAGTTTTTGACAATGAAACCACCTCTTTCATTATAAATTATATAATTATTTTAACGTGAGATTTTTATAATATCAATTTATATGCTTGATAAACCTGCACTTAAAAAGTAATAACTTCACCTTCTCAATTGAGCATTCTGACCTCCTCAGTTATAATAAATATATAAACGAGAGGGGAATTATTTATATGTCACAAATTTATTTTGCAAGCCCATTATTTAGT
Source organism: Ruoffia sp. FAM 20857 (assembly GCF_045528645.1). Taxonomy (NCBI): domain Bacteria; kingdom Bacillati; phylum Bacillota; class Bacilli; order Lactobacillales; family Aerococcaceae; genus Ruoffia; species Ruoffia sp. FAM 20857. The sequence goes on along the minus strand of NZ_JBGQRB010000020.1, from coordinate 40,441 downwards.
GAAATGGAATTAAATTATAACGCTCAATTAGTTAAACAAATTAGAGAAAAATATACAGAAAGCACTGTGTTCTTACCTCAAGAACAAGGTGATATTAATGATAAACAAAGTTATGCAGATTCAATGATGATTGCTAAAGCTGATACAGAGGCTGTGTTAAAAAGTGATTTAGTTGTTGCGATACTAGACGGGTTAGTCATTGACCCAGGTGTTGCTTCAGAAATTGGCATTGCTTACCAAGCAGGAATACCTGTCATTGGCCTTCACTCTGACCAACGTCACCAAGGTGCGGATAACCAAGAAAAATTAGATGCACTGCAAAATGTTGCCGAATCTCAGTTCCCTTATGTTAATCTGTATACAGTTGGATTAATAAAATTAAACGGAGAAATCGTCAATACATCCCAAGAATTAATCGAACGTATTTCAAATTACATATAAATGAAAGGATCCTTTTATGTATAAAGAAGTTATCGGAGTTATCGATATTGGTTCCAACACCATTCGACTTGTGATATTCGGGTTGGATGAGCAATACAACTATATCGAAATCCAAAATATTAAAACACCTGCCCGTCTTTCGCAGTATTTAATTACTGATAAAGATGGTGAAAACCCTCAGATGTCTCAAGACGGTATTGATAAATTAATTGAAACTTTAATCAGTTTTAGAGCCGTAGCTGAATCATTTAATGTAGCTCAAATCCTTCCTATGGCAACCGCAGCCGTGCGTCAATCTGTTAATAAAGCAGATATTCTTGAACAAGTAAAAGAGGGCACTGGTTTAGAAATTAATCTTGTTTCTGAAGAAGATGAGGCAAGTTACGGTCAATACGCTATCACTCATTCGACAGTCGTTAATGATGCGATTACAATCGATATCGGTGGTGGAAGTTGTGAGATTACTTATTATGAAGATAAAAACATGGTTCAATACCACAGTTTTCCTTTTGGTGCTGTAAGTTTAAGCAAACAATTCTTCCAAGACAAAGATCATAATGATTCCGAAGCCATTGAGGCAGTTCAAGAATATGTCCGCAAGCAATTTAAACAGTTTGATTGGATTAAAAAAGCGAAGCTACCGATTGTGGCAATTGGTGGGTCAGCCCGTAACATTGCGAATGTTCATCAACGTTTAGTTGATTACCAAATGGCCGGAGTCCATGGCTATTCTATGGATGAAGATGATATTAAAGAAACACTAGATTTATTTATATCAACAGATATTGATGATATGACTGACATTGAAGGACTTAGTGCCGACCGTAAAGATTTGATTATTCCTGCTAATATCGTTTTTCTAGAGCTTTTTAAAATAGTAAAAGCAAAAGAATTCCTACTGTCATCACAAGGTTTACGTGAAGGGATTATTCTCAAATATATTAATCATACATACAATTATCCATTAGATAACCAACTCATTCGCGTGCGATCGATTCGTCAAGTTGTTCGTGATTTTCCTATTAACACTGTTGGGGCTCAAATTATCGTTGATATTATTATTAGCTTATATCAACAACTTTGTAAACTTGGCTTATTGACATACAGTTATGAAACTCAAGAAGAAATTGAATTTGCAGCTTATATTTACCGTTTTGGTGGTTTTATTAGTCCAGAAGCCGATTCTCAGCATACGTTCTACCTATTATCTAATATGAACTTACTCGGTTTCTCGCATCGAAAACGTCTGTGTCTTGCATTACTAGCAAGTTACCGTAACCGATCACTATTTAAGCAATATCTAACAAACTATGAGAATTGGTTAACAGATGAAGAAATTAGTAACTTAGAAGTTTTAGGTGGCGTCTTAAAATTTAGCTCTGCTTTAAACGACTCAAAAACTGGTCCGATAGAGGATTTAAAACTATATCGTACCAAAGATAAAAATTACAAACTTGATATTTATCACTCAGCTCCAGTGATTGCAGAAAAATACCGGAGTATGCGCCATGCCAAGCATTTTGAAAGAGCATTAGATGGTGATTTAGAAATAGAATTCATTCAAAAATAATTAGTCTGTAGTGAGAAAGGAGCATTTTGTGAATAAACAAACGGAAGATAATAAAATGGTGGATAACGTCTGGAATCATGATTCTTCAAATCAAGCGAATGCATCAAAGACAACGATTAACTTAGATAATCCTAATTACTACTTTAACCGAGAATTAAGTTGGTTAGATTTTAATCGTCGTTGTATTGATGAAGCCTTTGATAAAGAGAATCCTTTACTTGAGCAATTAAACTTCTTAGCTATAGGCTCTTCAAACTTAGATGAGTTTGTCATGGTTCGCGTGGCTGGAGTTTATGATCAATTTTTAGCCGGTGTAAAAGTCGCTGAAAACAAAACTCAAATGACACCTAGAGATTTATTACAAGGTATCAGTGAGAAAAATCATGAAAATGTCACCGTACAGTACAAACGATATAACGAAATCATTCCAACTTTGGATTCCTTAAATTATTCAATTAAGCGAATGAATGAGTTAAATGAAGAAGAATTGGCTCAAGCAGAAAGATATTTTACAGACTTGATTCTTCCAACTTTATCACCATTGGGAGTCGATGCATATAAACCCTTCCCTCACTTATCGAATAAGAGTTTGAATATTCTTGTTCAACTTGAACAGAAAAAGGAAGAATTAACTGCCATCGTTCCTATCCCTTCATTATTAAATCGCTATACAACACTTGAAGTGGGGAAAAAACGTACAATTATATTAACAGAAGATATTATTGTTCATTTTATTAGTGCTTTATTTACTGGTTACACAATTAAGTACACTTACCCATTCCGTATTACACGAAATGCTGACTTCGACATCATTGAAGACAGTGCCGCAGACTTATTAGCACTGATTGAAGATTATGTTAAAAGTAGAAAAAAAGGAATGGCTGTCCGTTTAGAAATCGATACACGTGGTGTAGAAAATTATAATTCAGACCATCATACATTTTTACAAAATATTCTTGAATTAGCTGACCAAGATATCTACTTAGTTGATGGTCCGCTTGATCTTACTTATCTGTTCTCACTTGTTGACCAAATTGGTGAGGAACACCCTGATCAGTTATATAAACCATTTACACCGCATTTAAATCCAAAACATTTAGGTGAGAGCTTATTCGATGAGGCTGATAAAAAAGATATCTTCTTAAATCACCCATTCGACTCCTTCAAACCGGTTGTATCCTTTGTGGAACAAGCAGCTGAAGATGAGAATACGATTGCGATTAAACAAACGCTTTATCGTGTATCAAAAAATTCCCCCATTATTTCTGCTTTGAAAAAAGCCGCTGAGAATGGTAAAGAAGTGACTGTTTTGGTTGAATTAAAAGCGCGATTTGATGAACAAAATAACGTTTATTGGGCTCGTGAACTAGAAGAAGCTGGTTGTCACGTTCTATATGGTGTGAGCGAGTTAAAGACACATAGTAAAATCACGCTAATTATTCGCAAAGACGACAATAAGATTAAAAGATATATTCATTTAGGTACTGGAAATTATAATGACAAAACAGCAAATACTTATACAGATATGGGTGTCATCTCTTCTCACGATGAATTAGCTAGCGATGCATCTAGTTTCTTTAACTACTTAAGTGGTTATACAGAAAGACCGACTTACAAGCATCTTCACGTCTCCCCCTTTGAGATTCGTGATTCCTTAATTGATTACATTAATGAAGAGATTGATTATCAAAAACAATATGGCAATGGGCGTATTATTACGAAAATGAATTCATTAACTGATAAACCTTTGATTCAAAAATTGTATGAAGCAAGTCAAGCTGGTGTGAAAGTCGACTTAATTGTCCGAGGTATTTGTTGTTTGCGTCCTGGTATACCAGGTATCTCAGAGAATATCCACGTACGCAGTATCGTTGGGCGATTCTTAGAGCATAGTCGTGTTTATCACTTTAACCGTAATGGCAAAAAACACCTATTCCTATCTTCTGCAGATATGATGACACGTAATATGACAAAACGTGTTGAAATTGAGTTTCCAATTTTAGATCAAGATATCGAAGCGGAAGTACTTGATATTCTTGAATTGCAATTAGCAGATACAATGAAAGCGCGCGTCTTGCAATATGACGGAGACTATGTTCGTCCAGATCGAACTGCCACTCATTTAAATTCTCAAAATGAATTAATGAAACGTGCGAATGCTGCTACTGAAGCGATTCAGACAATGACAATTGAAAGTAAGAAAAAAGATAATTGGTTTACCCGTATTTTACGTCGCTTTAATAACTAATTTTCTTAAACGAAAAGTGTTGGTGAGAGTTATTTCGCTGGCACTTTTTTCTGTGTAAAATAGTGCTTGATTAGGCTGAGTATAAGCTATTTTAAAGTGTTTAAAATAAATTCCGATAATAATCAAAGCTTTTTTTGAATTTTTGTATATTTATGGTTTATTTATTTAGTTTTTGTGTTAATATATCTGGTGGTGCCAAAAAGTATTAAGGGCACGAATGAGTATTCCAATGGGAGGAAAAAGAATGATAAATGTATCTAACGTCAGTTTACAATTCCCAGATCGTAAGCTTTTTGATGAAGTAAATATTACGTTTACGCCTGGAAACTGCTACGGAGTTATCGGTGCGAATGGGGCTGGAAAATCAACATTTCTTAAAATTTTATCTGGTGACGTTACACCAACTACCGGAAACGTTAGTATGGACCCAGAAGAACGTCTGGCTGTATTAAGCCAAAACCATTATGGCTTCGAAGACCATACGGTGATTGAAACTGTCATGATGGGTTATAAAGAATTATACGAAACAATGAAAGAAAAAGATGCTATCTATATGAAGCCAGACTTCACAGATGAAGATGGTATTCGAGCAGGTGAATTAGAAGGACTATTCGCAGAAATGCGCGGATGGGAAGCTGAATCTGAAGCGAGTGATATGCTTCAAGGTTTAGGTATCGATACAAGCATGCATAATCAATTAATGCGTGAATTAAATGAAGCGGATAAAATCAAAGTTTTACTTGCTCAAGCATTATTCGGTAAACCAGATAACTTATTACTGGACGAGCCGACTAACGGTTTAGACGCACAAGCCATTGACTGGTTGAGTGATTTCATTATGGACTTCCCTAACACAGTGATTGTTGTTTCCCATGACCGTCACTTCTTAAATACAGTTTGTACACACATGGCGGATGTAGACTTTGGTAAGATTAAACTATTCGTAGGTAACTATGATTTCTGGTTACAATCAAGCCAACTAGCTGCAAGAATGCAAGCTGACCAAAACGCTAAAAAAGAAGAGAAAATTAAAGAATTACAAGACTTTATCGCTCGTTTCTCTGCGAACGCATCTAAGTCTAAACAAGCGACATCACGTAAAAAAATGTTAGATAAAATCACTTTAGATGATATCCAACCTTCTTCACGTCGCTATCCATTTGTTGGCTTCTCACCGGAGCGCGAAATTGGTAATGACTTGTTACGCGTTGAAGGTGTTTCAAAAACCATTGATGGAGAAAAAGTATTAGACAACATTACTTTTACACTTAGCCGTGAAGATAAAGTTGCCTTTTCAAGTCGTAATGACAACGCAACAACTGCCCTATTTGAAATTCTTATGGGGAACATGGAACCAGATACCGGAACAGTTGAATGGGGAGTAACAACTTCTCAAACTTACTTACCACGTAACTCTGGTGATGAATTTGATGGTGTAGAATTAACTATTGTTGATTGGTTAAGACAGTACGCTTCAAAAGAAGAACAAGACAATACTTTCTTACGCAGTTTCTTAGGTAGAATGTTGTTTAGTGGTGAAGATGTTATGAAACCAGTGAATGTATTATCTGGTGGTGAAAAAGTCCGTTGTCTACTTTCTAAGATGATGCTTTCTAAAGCAAACGTATTAGTCTTAGATCAACCGACAAATCACTTAGACTTAGAGTCAATCACTGCATTAAACGAAGGTTTAATTAAATTTAAAGGTGCCATTTTAATGGCTTCACATGACTTTGAAGTATTAAATACAACATGTAACCGAGTGATTGAAGTCACTTCAAACGGTTCATTTGATCGTGTCAACTCAACATATGAAGAATATGTTAATGATCAAGATGTACAAAATCGTCTGGAAACTTTATACAACGCCTAAAACAGATTAAAAGGAGACTTAATTAATATAATGGAAGTTTTTGATTTCGAAGATGTTCAAATGATTCCTAACAAAAGTATCGTACAAAGTCGTTCTGAGTGTGATACATCTATCAAGTTTGGTCCACGTGAATTTAAAATTCCGGTAGTACCTGCAAATATGCAAACAGTCATGAATGGAGAACTTGCAGTTTGGTTCGCTGAGAATGATTACTTTTATATTATGCACCGTTTTGACGAAGAAGGACGTATTCCATTCGTTAAAATGATGCACGAAAAAGAACTCTTTGCTTCAATAAGTGTTGGTATCAAAGACTATGAATATGACTTTGTTCGTCAACTTGCTGAAGAAAAAATTGTTCCTGAGTATATCACAATTGATGTTGCTCACGGTCATTCAGAATATGTTATCGATATGATTCGTTTTGTTAAAGAATACTTACCTGAGACTTTCCTAATTGCTGGTAATGTGGGTACACCTGAAGCTGTTCGTGAATTAGAAAACGCTGGTGCAGACGCTACTAAAGTCGGCGTTGGACCTGGTCGTGTATGTATTACTAAGTTAAAAACTGGTTTTGGTACAGGTGGATGGCAATTAGCTGCTGTTCGTGCTTGTGCGAAAGCTGCAACAAAACCAATTATTGCTGATGGTGGTATCCGTCACAATGGTGATATTGCTAAAGCTGTACGTTTCGGTGCTTCAATGGTAATGATTGGATCATTATTTGCAGCACACGAAGAAAGCCCAGGAAAATCTCGCGAAATCGATGGTAAAATGTACAAAGAATACTTCGGTAGTGCATCTGAACATCAAAAAGGTGAACACAAAAACGTCGAAGGAAAAATCGAAATGATCCGTGCACGCGGAAAATTAATTGATACATTAGTAGAAATGCAACAAGACTTACAATCAGCCATCTCTTATGCCGGTGGTAACAAATTGGAAGCGATTCGTCACGTTGATTATGTTTTAGTTCGTAATACTATTTATAACGGTGACAGATAATTACTTCGCCCTATAAACAAAAAAGGATGTTAGTTGAGTTTCAAGACTCATTTAACATCCTTTTTGTATTAACTTATAACAGCAACAAAATTACCGTATTTATCAATATGTATATCACTGCAAAAGTGATGATTATTTTTACATACATGTGTCGTTAAACTATAAATAATTAATAAAGCCCTAAAGACATGATAAGCACTCGTTACAACCGAAAATTTGAGCTTTTGCGACGTCATCTTAGCATATGAACATAAGATGTCCTCTTCTGTATTCGTCGCCTGATTCTCTAGGATAATCGCCTCTTTGGGCACTCCTTATAACTTAATCGCTTTATTTACTCGACTGGCTAATAATGACGTGCCCCGGCTACCCCCGCCCCTAGAACCACTTGATAATCAAGATTCATTTTGGTAAAGTGCATTAAATTCAGCATTATAGTTATCAATTAAAGATTGATAATTAAGAGAGAGAAAACAATCCACCTACTTTTAATTTTTACTGCTACTTTATATACCTCATTATTTTAATATAAATATGCATTTTATATTAAAAATTCGTTCTTGACCCACTGACTCTCAAACTTGTCATCATCGCATTCTAGGTGTATACTTTTATCTTAATTATACTCATCAATTTATTATTTAACAATTTAAGAAACTATGGTTATAATAATATAAGATAAACTAAGAAAGAGAAGTGAAGTTAATGGGACGTAAATGGATGAATATCAGAGAAAAGAAAGCGAAACAAGACCAAGACACTTCCTGTGTCTATGCGAAATTTGGTATTGAAATCTATGCAGCAGCAAAATCAGGTGAACCTGATCCCGATTTAAACCAAAAACTAAAATTTGCGATTGAACGTGCAAAGACTTATGATGTACCTAAACATATTATCGATCGCGCTGTAGATAAAGCAAAAGGGTCAGATGATGAGCAATTCCAAGAATTACGTTACGAAGGCTTCGGTCCAAGTGGTTCAATGGTTATCGTAGATGCCTTAACGAATAATGTAAATCGTACTGCTGGAAATGTCCGCTCTTTATATGGTAAAAACGGCGGTAACATGGGTGTCAGTGGTTCAGTTAGTTATTTATTTGATAACACAGCTGTATTTGTAATTGCTAATCAAGATGCTGAAGAAATAATGATGGCTTTACTCGAAGCTGATGTTGACGTCCGTGACGTTCAACAAGAAGATGACCAAGTCGTTGTTTATGGTGAACCAACAGATTTCAGCCATATTAAAGACGCACTTGAAGCATTTGGAATTGATAAGTTCGAAGTTGCTGAATTAGAAATGCTTCCTAAATCAGAAGTATCACTTGGGGAAGATGATTTAGTTCAGTTTGAAAAACTCATTGATGCACTTGAAGATGACGAGGATGTTCAGAAGGTTTATCATAACGTAGATCTATAAGATAACTTTAATTAGAGAAGGAGATATTATGCCACTACCTGACTTTTCACTTATTCGAAGCAATGGTGATCCCTATCGATTGAATGATTACAATAATCACGTTTTATTGATTGTGAATACTGCCACACAATGTGGTCTCAATTCTCAATTCGAAGAGCTAGAAGCACTTTACCAAGAATTCAAAGAACAAGATTTTACCGTCATTGGCTTTCCGAGCAATCAATTTAAACAAGAAGATCAAACCAATGATTCTATGGCAGAAAGTTGTGAGATTAATTTTGGTGTGACGTTTCCATTGAATGAATTAGTGAATGTCAATGGGAAGAACGCTGAGCCTGTGTTCCAATGGTTAAAACAGGAAAAAGGCGGCTTACTTAACAATGATATTAAATGGAATTTCACAAAATTTTTAATTGACCGTCAAGGTAAGGTAGTAAAAAGATATCCACCAACAACTAAACCTATAAGTTTCAAAAAAGATATTCAAGAACTGTTATAAATATTTAAAAGGCCGTCTCAAACAACTTCGTTTGGAACGGCCTTTCTCTATATCTTAATTTGGTTTTTTTGTTACTGATTTAACTTCATAACCACGCTTTTCAATAGCTTGAACTAAATTATCCACTCTATCTGTATTCACACTGATGACAATTCGAATTGAATTCTCAAGATGATAGTAAACAATCATATGAGTTAGGTTATTATCTGACTCAACTAAGGCATCACCAATTTCTTCAATCACACCTTCACGGTCTTTGTCTAACTCAACAACTATAGTCGTCCCAGGTTCGCGCGTTCCTGATATATCCACGAATGCATTAAAGATATCTTTGTCTGTAATGACTCCGACTAATCTTTCGTTCTCTAAGACAACTAAGACACCTAAATTATTTTCAGACATAATTGTCGCTGCATGATCCAATAGTGTATCTGGATTTGCTGAGTGTAATTTTGTAGCCATAATATCTTCTGCAGTTGTTTTCTCTAATAAATAGTTAATTTCATTACGACTTAAACTTGTCGCGTTCGATGGTAAGTTACGATTAATTAAATCTTTAGTTACTAAACCAACAAGCTTGTCATTTTTTAAAACTGGTAGACGATTAATATCATGTTTACGTAATAAATCTTGAGCCTCAGTCACAGAAGTCTGAGGAGTAATCGTAATTAATTCTGCTGTCATATAATCTTTTACGTACATTTTTATCCTCCTAAATATGCTTTATGAACTTCATCACTTGCTAATAACTCTTCACCAGATCCAGACAAAACAACTTTACCAGTCTCTAACACGTAGCCTCGTGTAGCTATCTGCAATGCCATTTTAGCATTTTGTTCAATTAAAAGCACGGTTGTTCCCTGTTTTTGGATGGATTCAATAATACTAAAGATTTCTTTAATAAAGATTGGTGCGAGTCCCATTGATGGTTCATCTAATAATAATAATCTAGGTTTAGACATCAGTGCACGACCCATAGCTAACATTTGTTGCTCTCCACCAGATAAAGTTGAAGCATCTTGTTTCAGTCGTTCACTTAATACTGGGAATCGTTTATAAACGTTTTGTAAGTCTTCTTCAATTTGATCCTTATCTTTACGTAAAAACGCGCCTAATTCTAAATTCTCTTTAACACTTAAGCCTTTAAATACGTGGCGGCCTTCAGGCACTTGAGAGATTCCTGCTTCAACAATCTTTTTTGGTGAATATCTTTCTAAGTTTTTACCTTCATATTCAACCGATCCACCAGCAGCTTTAACTAAACCAGAAATTGTTCTAAGAATCGTCGATTTACCTGCTCCATTGGCTCCAATTAAAGTAACGATTTCACCTTCATTAACTTCAAAACTCACGTTACGAACCGCGTTAATCATTCCATAGTTTACTTGGAGATTATTTACTTTTAACATTAACTATCCCCTCCTAAGTATGCACGAACAACATCTTCGTTTGATTGAATTTCTTTCGGTGTACCTTCAGCAATCAATCGTCCATATTCCAGTACATAAATTCTTTGGCAAATATCCATAACTAGAGACATATCGTGTTCTATTAACACAATCGTCAAGTTAAATTGCTCACGGATTTGCGCAATTAATGATGTTAAATCTGCGGTTTCATTCGGATTCATTCCGGCTGCTGGCTCATCTAAGAATAAGATTTTGGGTTTAGTTGCTAACGCACGGACAATTTCTAAACGTCTTTGTTGCCCATAAGCTAAGTTTCTCGCTTTATCATTAGCATGTTTAGCCAAATCAAAGATTGAAAGTAACTCAAAAGCTTCCTCACGCATATTTTTTTCTGTTTCATAATAAGCAGATGTTCTAAAAATACTTGAGAACATAGAATTCCCATCTTCTCGGTGCATCGCTACTTGAACATTTTCAAGTACAGTCATATCTGTGAATAAGCGAATGTTTTGGAATGTTCTTGCTAGGCCCATTCCGTTAATTTTATCTGGTCGCTTACCATTTAGTTCTTTCATTTCGTCATCAACTTTTAATTTAATTGTTCCTTCTGTTGGTTTATATACGCCAGTTAAAAGGTTGAAGAATGTTGTCTTCCCTGCTCCGTTAGGGCCAATTAATCCAACTAATTCACCCTCGTTCAACTCTAAGGAAACATTTGATACGGCTGCTAATCCACCGAAGTTTTTTGTTAATTTATCGACTTCTAATAGACTCATGAAACTGCCTCCTTATCTTTACTTCCAAATAATCTGTCCACGATACTACCAAATTTGAATTCCCAAGTTCCTAATAACCCTCCTGGGCGGAAAATCATAATTAGCACTAAGGCAACGGCATAAATAACCATACGCAATTGACCATAGTCTTGAAGGAATAAGTTAAGTAATCCTAATAATATCGCAGCAATGAAAGTACCAGTGTAACTACCAATACCACCAAATACGACAATGATTAATACATCAATTGAACGGTTAAATGTATAATCACTTGGCGTTACGATACCAATGAATGTCGCTTGAAGTGACCCACCAACAGCTGCCGTCATTGCTCCAATAACAAAAGCCATAACTTTATATTTAGTAACACTCACTCCCATGGCCTCAGCAGCAATTTCGTTTTGATTGATTGCTAAAGTGGCACGTCCACTACTACTATATGTATAACATACAATAATCGTTACAATGATAATTAAGAAGATATAAACTAACTCCCAAGTTGTTACTAATGGAATACCACTGATACCTGCTGGACCATTTGTAATATCACGTAAATTATTAATTAGAACACGGATAATCTCACTAACACCAAGTGTTGCGATAGCTAAGTAATCACCCTTCAGTCTTAAAGTAGGGACACCAACTAATAATGCCATGATCATTGCAATGACCATTCCGACTGCAATCCCAACAAATAAACCTAATGTACTATTGTCCATTTCTTTTGTAAAGATGGCAGCTGAATAAGCTCCAATAGCAATAAAACCGGCATGTCCTAATGAGAATTGACCGGCCACTCCTAAGATAAGGTTTAAACCTGCTGCATAAATAACGTTCAACATAATTGTCATTAATGTAATTCGGTAGAATGGATTAATAACGCCTGTTGAAGTTAGAAAGTAGATTGCCGCAAAACCAAAGAGCGCTAGCGCTAACCATGATATACTTCGTAAATGTATTCTCTGCATGTTATCACCTAAACTTTCTCTTTAACATTCTTACCGAACAACCCTGAAGGAAGTACAAGTAAGATTACAATTAATAAACCATAAACTACGGCGTCTTTATACATTGACCCACCCATGAAAGTAACGATTGTTTCTAGGATACCAATGACATATCCACCAACCATTGCTCCAGGAATTGACCCAACCCCACCAACTACGGCAGCTACGAAGGCTTTTAGACCTAAAGCTGTACCCATACCAGGAGAAATTGAATTATAATAAACACCAACTAGGACACCTGCAATACCTGCAAGTCCTGAACCTAAGGCGAATGTAAAGGAAATAACGCGGTTCACGTCAATCCCCATTAACTGTGACGCTTCTGAATCGACGGCAACAGCTCGCATTGCTTTCCCCATTTTTGATCGTTGAACAATCGTATACAGTAAGATCATTAAAATCACTGTAATAGCAAATACTAAAATTTGTTTTGAGTTAATTACAATATTACCTATACGATAGATTGAAGTCTCAAGTGGCGATGGAAAAGCTCTAACTTCCGGACCTAAGAAATAAATCATAATATTCTGTAGAAAATACGATACCCCAATTGCTGTAATCAGAGAAGCTACACGAGTTGAATTACGTAAAGGCTTATATGCAACACGTTCAATTACGACTCCTAAAATTGCACAAAATATCATAGCAATTAACATTGCTAAGAATAAGTTCATCTCTAAAACTGTGACTAAGTAATACCCTACAAAGGCACCCATCATAAATATATCGGCATGTGCAAAGTTAATTAATTTAATCGTACCATATACCATTGTATAACCTAAGGCCATCAATGCGTATATACTACCTAAAGCAACACCATTTACTAGTTGCTGCAAAAATAGTTGCATAATAAAATTCCTTTCTTGTTAAAATTTAATAATTTATAAGAGTATAATATAGACTTTCTAATTTTACAACCGGTTTTCTTAAATAAATTAGCTTTTCTCTAATAATTCCAATCAAAAACAAATGTAACCGTTTCATTTTTCTGTCTTTATCCTTTTTACGCTACACTTCTACAAATTATATATTTTATTGAATGTTTCTAATTTAATTCTAATAAAAAGACTGTAGGCTAATAACAAGCATGTTAATAGCTTACAGTCTATGTCTTAAAACACGTTACTATTCACCAACATTAACAGCTTCTACGTTTTCAACTTCACCATTTGTTAATTGCAACATTAAAACTTCTTTAACTGGGTTATGATCTTCGTCAATTGAGAACGTACCCGTTAACCCATCAAATGTTTCCGTCGCTGCTAAAGCATCTGTAACTGCTTGACGATCAGCTGATCCAGCACGCTCAACAGCATCTAATAATAACATTGTCGCATCATAACTTAACACTGCGAATTGATCCGCTTGTTTACCATATTCTTCTTCGAACTTTGTTAAAAAATCTTGTAAATCTTCGTCGTCACTTAAGGGAGAATAGTGAGCTGTGTAATAAACATCATTAACGTTACTTGCACCTGCTAAGTCAACTAAAGTTTGGTTACCTAAACCGTCCCCTCCGACAATCGGTTGTGTAATTCCTAATTCACGTGCTTGTTTAATTAATAAACCAACTTCTGTATAGTAACCAGGTACATAAAGTACATCAAACTCTTGAGATAGTAATGATGTTAACGATGCTGTAAAATCATTATCGCCTGATTGGAATGATTCAGTTGTAACAACTTGTCCTCCTAAAGCTTCAAACTCTTCAGTAAATGCCTGCTCTAGCCCTGTCGCATAGTCCGTAGATTGGTCAACGAATAATGCTGCTGTTTGTGCACCTAATGTTTCAGTAACATATGTTGCTGCCGCACGGCCTTGGAATGCATCTTCAAATGCTACACGGAATAAATACTCAAACACATCTCCATTATCGTCTAATGTCATACCATTCCCCGTTGCTGCTGGTAAAATTGCTGGAACTGCTGCTTCTTGAATGACTGGAATTTGTGCGTTAGAGTCACCTGTTGTTGCTGGTCCTACAATTCCGACAACGTCTTCAGATGCTAATCGCTGAGCAACTGAAGCAGCTTCAGTTAAATCTGATGTATTATCATACTCTACGTATTCAACCTCACCACCTAATACTCCACCATTTTCATTTACTTCTTTAACTGCTAATTTTGCCGCCTCTGACATGGGTGTTCCGTAAGCCGCTGCATCTCCAGTTAATTCAAAGTTTCCACCGATTTTTACAGTATCTTGCGCTAATACTTGACCTGCTCCTAACAAACTCGACCCGACTGCTAATCCTGTTAATAAAGACAACGCTAATTTTCTTAATTTCATTTTGTACTCCTCCTCAAGAATAATTTTTCAACAAAAAACCTGACCTAGACAGATTATCTAGGTCAGGTTTCTTGGGTCACTTTAAAAAAGTGCATCAAATATACTCACTCTAGATATCAATCTATGTGGGCATCAAAATAACTAGCACCTCATAGACACAAACAACCGAAGCCGTGTTTGCACCTAATCATCTAGCTACAAACACTATCTAATGATAATGCTAATAATAATATTTTGAACGTTTAATACACTTTTCTTCATGTGATTCCCTCTTATCTTTTGTTGTTAGATTTATAATAAACGATTAATTAGATTAAGTCAACATTTTTTTAACTATAATCTCATTCACTTTTCATATAATAGTGAAATTTGCTGAGTTATACTCATATAGTATACTTTATATTAATTATTTCTTTAAAAAACAGTTTTTATATGTTTAAATAAGAATATTATTAAAATTTTAATTTAAAGGAGCTTGAAAATGAAGTCACAAAAATTAGGGATTATCGGAGTTGGGCACGTAGGAGAGCATGTCTTAGCATACGCAAGTTCTTCTAACTTATTTGGAGAAATTGTCGTTATAGATTCTAGAGAAGAACTAGCTTTCGGTGAAGCTTTAGACCAAGATCATGCAACTGGATTACTTTCTCGTCCAAACGTCAACATCTACTCATCAAATGCTTATAATGATTTAAGTGATGCGGATGTTATCATCGTATCAGCAACACACGTCTATCCCAAAGGTGAAGTGCCAGCGGACCGTCAACAATTAATAACGAACAATGCTTCAATTATTCGTTCAATTATGAAAAACATTAGTGAAGTCACTCAGGAAGCAATTATTATCTTTATTACGAATCCAGCTGATACTGTCATTTATATGGCTGCGAATGAATTCTCATATCCAAAAGAACGTATGATGAGTACTGGATGCATGTTAGATTCTGCAAGATTACGTTATATCATCGGTAAGCATTACAACGTTGATCCTAAATCAGTCAATGGATACATGATGGGTGAGCATGGTTATAGTGCTGTACCAATCTTAAGCCGTTTAAGTGTTGCTGGTATTCCTTATGACCAATTATCAAAGCATTTCCCTGATATTGAACCGTTAACTGCTGATGAAGTTCAAGAAAAAGTTGTTCAAGCAGCTTATGAAGTATTCGATAACAAATTTGGAGTAACAAACGCGGCAGTGGCGCAATCATCGATTGAACTAGCTCGGGCAATTCTCTTGGATGAACATTCAATTTATCCGATTAGTACACCGTTACTCGAGGGAGAATACAATACAGAACGACCTGTGGCATTTAGTACACCTACGGTGATTACACGTCAAGGTTGGACTAAACGATTTGAAGTGCCATTAAATGAATGGGAAACTGAGAAATTAAATGTCTCAGCTGAAAGTATTCGTGCTTCGATTGATTTAGCAGAATCATTACTATAATCATTAACTATTCCGGCTGAGAGGTAATTACATCTCAGCTTTTTTGTATTGAATATTATATTTTTACACTAAAAAAGCAGAAGGACAATGCCTTCTGCGTGTATATAATACTTATTATTCTGCTGATACGTTCTCAGCCGATACAATTTCGCCTTCTTGTAGTTCAATCATAACCGCTGGTTTAACTGGGTTATGGTTTTCATCAATCGCGAATGTTCCTGTCACTCCTGCAAATTCTGTTGTATCAGCAATTGCATCTGTAATCGCTTGGGGATCTGTTGAACCGCTACGCTCGATTGCATCAATAATTAGCATTGCTGCATCATAACCTAGCGCATTCCATGTTCCCCCCTCTTTGCCGTACTTCTCTTCAAAGGCAGTAAGGAAATCTTGAACCGACTCTTCTTCACTTTCGTTTGAGAAGTGGTCAGTATAGTAGATATCGTTTGCGTTCTCTGTTCCAGCAAGGTCTAATAAAACTTCACTTGAGAATCCGTCAGGTCCAATAATTGGTTGCTCAATCCCCATCTCGCGGGCTTGTTTAATAATTAATCCTGCTTCAGTATAATATGCTGGAATATAAATAACATCAAAGTCTTGTGTCAACGCTGTTGTTAGAATGGCAGAAAAGTCTGTGTCTCCAGCTGTAAATGAATCTTCATTAACAATTGTTCCACCACTACTTTCAAATTCAGAATTAAAGTTATCAGCTAATCCGCGAGAATAATCCGAAGATTGATCGACAAATACGATTGCATTTGTTGCACTTAAATCTTCAGCAGCAAAAGTTGCACCGGCACTACCTTGATATGAGTTATTGAAGCATACTCTAAAGAAATATTCTAATACATCTCCCGCTGAATCAAAAGTAATGTCATCATCGGTTGCTGATGGAGATACCATTGGAATGTTCGCCTCTGTGAAAATTGGCAGTTGCGCCTCTGTGTTTCCTGTTGTTGCCGGTCCGACCACTCCAACAACTCCTTCAGCTACTAACCTTTGAGCAACAGATGCAGACTCAGTCACGTTACTTTGATTATCATAACTCACAATCTCAATTTCTTGACCATCAAGTACTCCACCATTGGCATTCACTTCTTCAACAGCTAACTCTAAACCTTCTAACATTTGAGTCCCATAAGACGCAGCGTCCCCGGATAATTCATAGTTAGCACCAATTTTTACGGTATCTTGTGCTGAAGTTAAGACTGGTGATAGAAGTGCAGATGCTATAGTGACTCCTGTAATAATGTGTTTCCCTATTTGTTTAATTTTAATATTCATAATTTCCTCCAAATTTTATAAGTTAAATTTTTCCGGCAGGCCGAGTAATAATAGGCCTGCCACCATTAATCGACTGTCGTTATCTAATTGTAAGTTGCTTTCTGTATCTCCCATTATTATCCTCCTCTTCTTATAAAATTTGTATTCTAAATTATATTCTATACAATAAAATGAGAAAAGACAACACTTTTCTCATTTTAAATTAATATTAAGTTATAATTTTGATGCTTATGACTCTGGTAACTCACTTAAATGCTCTTTAATATGATTAATAAAGTGCTTTAATACTTCAATTCTGGCAAATTTCTTTTGATTAGTCGCAACAATATACCACGGAGCGTTAGCCGTATGGGTACGATCTAGCATCTCTTCATAAGCAGCAATATATTCATCCCACTGGCTTCGATTGCGCCAATCATCTTCGGTAATTTTATAATTCTTATCTGGTTCTTCTTGGCGATCTTCAAAACGCTCTTTTTGCTCATCTTCATCAATATACATAAAGAATTTCATCACAATACTTCCGTGATCTGTTAATACTTTTTCCGTATGATTAATCTCATCATAAGCGCGTTCCCATTCTGACTCTGAAGCAAACCCTTCGATTCGTTCAACGAGAACACGACCATACCAGCTTCGGTCAAAGATGGCCATGTCTCCATCTTTGGGGAATTTGGTCCAAAAACGCCATAAATAATGATAGCTGTTTTCTAAATCTGTCGGTGCTTTAATTCCATGAATCGTATAACTTCGAGGATCAATATGGCGCGTCAATCTTTGGATTGCTCCACCCTTACCAGCCGCATCTACCCCTTCAAAAGCAGTAATAATAGCAATATCTTTCGTATAACAATCATAAACTAAATCAGCAGCTTCCTTTTGTAAAATTTCTAATTCTTTGTCGTACTCTTTATCTGAGATTGTCTTAGATAAATCAAACTCATCTAACTGGGTATCTTCTATATAATATTTACGATCCGATTTATCTGCTCGCTCTCTTGCTAAAGTCACTCGTTCAATCCCTGATGTGATTTCTTCGAGCGTAATACCTAAAACAGTCTTAGCTGCTAACTTTCTGTCTTCTGCATTAATTATATTCCATGGACTTTCAGGCACATCTGTTTTCTTTAAGACTTTATCAAACCATTCTAAATATTCTTCATAGTTTTTGTTTTGTTTATAATCATTATCTGATAGTAAAAATTGACGGAATTTAGAATCTTCTAAAGCTTCTATATTTTTACTTTGGGTTTTTTCTTTAATATGTAAAAAGAATTTAATAACAATAGTGCCATCATCCAGAAGCATATGTTCTAAGTTTAATAATTCTTCAGTTCTTTGCTTTAATTTATCACTCGATCGTTCATCTTTGTTCATAACCTGTGAGTAAAAACTTTGATCAAATACGACGACTTCTTCGTGACTTGGTAGTTTTTGCCAAAAACGCCACACGCTTGGATGTAGATAATCAACATCAGACCGACTGTCAAATAGTTCAACTTTGACATAACGCGGGTCTAATTCTCTTGTTAAATCATTAATAATGTCGCCCTTCCCTGAGCTCTCCCAACCATCCACTAGGATGAGCACAGGTATCTTTAATCTTTGGACGATTCTTTGTAACTTATCAATTTCTTCCCCTAGATTCGACCGTTTAAAATTGTCATAGCGATCATCAATATCATCGAAATCATATTTTTTTAACATACACTTTCCTCTTCCTTTCATGATACTTAGTCCAAAAAATTAAGTTGATTGTTACAAAAGTGCCAACTTTCCTACTTAAAACTCAATATCAAAATTAATTTCATAAACACTTTCCGAAAGAATACCATCATAGTCGTAACGACCGACTAACATACTTAGTTCTTCACTCGCATCAATAATTCTACCGTTGATTTTCAATATATTATTTTGTACCCGACCATCTTCCTGAGCTGTGAAGCTTCCCTGCTTACCATCGATGGTGCCTTGAAATTCAGCAAAACCACGAATTAATTCTGGAGTAACGTCGGCTTCTGATTGATGTGTTAGGTAATTAGCTTCAATCGTTCCCGTAATTTCCTTGCTTCTAATCTCATAACTTACATTCCAAACAGTGATGACTTTATCTTTATTATCTGTCAAAATATTTTGTTTAAAGTCTCTTTTTACTTTTCCAGTTGTTGACACTAACATGGCAATCATCCTTTCTTATTTCGTACATTTTAGCATTATTCCACATTAAGTTCTAATATACACACTCGTTGAAAAAACTATTTCACTGACTTTGTAATCGGTTGTATTTCCAAACTTAATTATGTACCTTTATATAATTCTATTGAATTTTTACTTAAACATTGCTGAAAGTAAACTTTTTCAGTATAATTTGAATGATATAAAATGAGAAAAAGGTGAGAATATGAATTATAAAAGTACCCGTAACTCGAAGAACATCGTAACACCCTCTCAAGCTATACTCCAAGGACTTGCTACCGATGGTGGTTTATACGTTCCAGAATCCTTCCCAAGTTTTGACTTAAATTGGGAAATACTCAGTCAATATACTTATCAAGAAATGGCTCACTTTATTTTAAAACCATTTCTATCCGACTTTTCGGACAAGCAGCTAAAACGTTGTATTGAATTAGCCTATGATAATAAATTTGACACAGAAGTGATTGCACCGGTAGTAGACATTGATGAGAAGCATTATCACCTGGAATTATTCCATGGATCAACGATTGCTTTTAAAGATATGGCCTTATCGATATTACCCCACTTAATGAAAACTTCTGCTGAGATTAATAATAATTACAATGATATCCTAATCTTAACGGCGACCTCTGGTGATACTGGTAAAGCAGCAATGGCTGGATTCTCAGATGTTCCCGGAACTAAAATCATCGTCTTCTATCCTAAGGGTGGTGTGAGTTCCATTCAGGAGCAACAGATGCTTACGCAAACAGGAGATAATACACACGTAGTTTCTATCGTTGGAAACTTTGATGATGCCCAAACTGAAGTGAAAAACTTATTTAATGATTCAGTTCTGCGTGATGAACTTCAATCGTCTGACAGCCAATTTTCTTCAGCAAATTCTATGAATATCGGCCGTTTAGTCCCACAAATTGTGTATTATTTTTATGCATACGCTCAACTTGTGAAGCAAGGGAAGATTGATGCAGGCAGTGAAATTGATTTTAGTGTACCCACAGGGAATTTTGGTAATATACTCGCTGGTTACTACGCTAAACGTTCAGGTCTACCAATTGGTAAACTACTGTGTGCTTCAAATGATAATAAAGTGCTTTATGATTTCTTCCAAGACGGTGAATATAACCGTCAACGTGACTTTATATTAACGATTTCTCCTTCAATGGACATTCTAGTTTCTAGTAATTTAGAACGTCTCGTCTATCATGCTGTAAATGAAGATAGCGAGCGTTTAAGCGACTTAATGGAACAATTAGACACTAAGGGTCACTATACTTTAACAGACGAGGAGCAGGCGCATTTTTCAAGTTTCCTATCTGACTATGTGACCGAAGCTCAAACTAAAGAGGAAATTAATATTGTTTACAGAAAAACCGGCTATATTATGGATACCCACACAGCAGTGGCTTCTAGAGCATGGCGCAATCTCAACCAAGAAGGACTTTCAACGAACCCTGCTGTTATTGTTTCAACTGCCAGCCCTTACAAATTTCCTGAGGCTGTTTTAGTTGCGCTTGGTGTTGAAGCTGAAACGTTAACAGATCGAGAACTTTTAGATAAATTAAATGAATTATCAAATATCCCGTATCCACCAGCAATTGAAGGTTTACTAGAGGCAGAAAGATTACACGATACTACTATAGAGGTTTCTGACATGCGCGAATTTGTTCGAAATATTGCAAAATAAGTAATCGTAGATACACAAAAGGCAGAAGTACTTCATGTTCTTCTGCCTTTTCTTATATGATTATGCTTTTGTTTTTTCTTCTTTAACCCATGAGTCAATTTTACTAATCTCTTCAACGATATATGCATGAAGCGTTGTGTTTAACTCTTCAAAACCATCAATTTCTCTAATTGGTGTAAAATCATTGATTAACTCACTCATGAATCTTTCTAGTAAGCCATCCGAAAGTTCAATTGATTTATTAATAATGGTATGCAAGTTACCGATTAATTGGTATCGACTTCCAATTAATTCACCGAAATCATTCGATTTATCACGTTCTTTAATTAATACAACGCGACCTAAATAATAATCGTAGAATGCGATATAAGTTTTACCATTAAAGTAATAGTTTAATAATACTTCACAATCTCTAAGTGAAAAATCTTTCTTATGTTTTAAACTTAACGTATCATCCACATTTTTGTTGATAGTTGCAAAGATTTCTTTCGCAACTGTTTCTTCATTGGTTAAATCAGATGCAATGTCTTCAATATTAAACAATGGTGTATTCCAAACCGATTCACGACGGCTAAAACGGAAGAAGAATTTATAATAATCGTGTAATAAGTAATTACGACGACGGATATTATAAACGATATATTTTTGGGCTGGATCTTTGATATAATCAGCGGCTAAACGGATTGCTTGGTTCTCAGTAATATATTGCATTAATTTCTCTCCTTAATTATACTAATAATTAGCTACTCATATGATACCATTTAATAAATATTAATTGAATGTTTAAATGGTTAAATTAATTTAAATACTTTATAAACATACCACAAAAATCGAAAAGAGGGTAATAATGTACATAAGACAAACGAAGAAAAATGAAATTCCTGAAGTTATGAAAGTGATTGAATACGGCAGACAATTACAAAGAAAGAATGGGAACAATATTCAATGGCCAAATCATTATCCGGCAGCTAGTGATATTGAAACTGATATCTTAAATAACCATAGTTATGTTTGTGTGATAGACGATCAGGACCAAACGGACTTACCAGAGGAAACAATTGTTGCGACAATGTGTATTCAAAGTGGCGAAGATCCAACCTATCAAGAGATCAATGGCGAGTGGCTTAATGATCGTCCTTATGTTACTATTCACCGAATTGCTTCTAATCAACAGATTAATGGTGCCGGAAGCTTTTGTATGCAGTATGTCATAGATCATTACGACAATATAAAAATCGATACCCATCGAAAGAATACTTCTATGATTGCTTTAATCGAAAAATTTGGTTTTCAACATTGCGGTGATATTATCATTGAAGACGGAACACCTAGAGAAGTTTTTCAATATTCTAAATAATTTTGTTCCTGGCTAATATTTCAGTCAGGTATTTTTTTGTGAATAAAAAAACCTATGAGCTTCACTCATAGGTCAGTTTGAAAGTTATTTAAATGGATCCACTTCATAATCAACACGCATTAAGAACAGGCCATTCGGTGGCGCTGTTGGTCCCGCTTCATTTCGGTCTTTTACTTCTAATAGCCTTTGCATCTCATCCACTGGCTTTAAGCCATCTCCAATTTGAAGGAGAGTTCCAACCAGTATACGAACCATATTGTATAAAAAACCTTTTCCATAAAATCGGAAGACTAATTCGTTCTTCGCTTCATCTATCCAAGCTTCAGCTTCTAACACATGGCGCACTTTATTCTCAATGTCAGTTTTCGTAGAACAAAAACTTGTAAAATCATGTTCACCAACAATAATCTTAAGCGCCTCTTGAATTCGTTCCAAATCAAAAGCATACGGATGATGACTCGTGTATAATCGCTTGAACGGATCGGGAAAATCATTAATATCTATCCGATACTGATACTCTTTACCGATGGCATGATAGCGAGCATGAAATTCATCCGATACTTGCGCTACATCGACGATTCGAATAGATTGGTCTAAGATACTGTTCAATGCCTTACGCATTGATTTAGGCTGTATTTTAGCTGGATAATCGACATGGATGACTTGTCCGAGTGCATGAACACCAGAGTCAGTTCTTCCCGATGTTGAATTCTTAATTAATTCCCCGGGTTTAGCCTTTGCCATTATATGTAAGGCCTTTTGCAAAGCTTCTTGTATCGATGGCCCATTTGGTTGCACTTGATAGCCGACATAGTTAGTGCCGTCATATTGAATTTTTAACGCATAACGTGTCGTCATTCAGTTTACCTCCAATTACAAATTATCAAATAAATATTCGAATCGCAATTAACGCCGTTGTTACTAATAATAAAGTTAAGAGTGCATAAGCATCTATTTTTGAGAATTTTAATTGTCTATATTTTGTCCGACCTTCCCCACCTCGATAACCTCGAGCTTCCATGGCAATCGCCATCTCATCAGCCCGGTTAAATGCGCTAACGAACAGTGGAATTAAGATGGGTACCATAGCCTTAACACGGTCAATGAAACTACCTTCATCGAATTCTACCCCTCGAGCTCTTTGAGCATTCATAATCTTTTGCGCTTCATCCATCAAAGTAGGAACATAACGTAAAGCAATGGAGAGCATTAACGCCACTTCGTGTGATGGAAAACCTAAACGAGACAACGGTCTTAATAAGTGTTCAATACCATCTGTTAATTCTAATGGTGCTGTTGTAAGAGTTAAGATGGTTGACATCATAATAATTAAGACTAATCGCATAAAGATATAAATCGCATTGATTACCCCTAAAGATGTAATTGTTATCGGACCTAATTGGAAATAAACCGTTCCTCCCACAGTAAATAACATCTGAAATATAACGGTAAACATAATAATCCACAACATTGGTCGAATTCCACGTAAAAAGTAAGATATAGAAATATTACTTAATTTGATGACAAAAAATACAAATGCTGCAAGGAGTAAGTAAGCTAGCCAATGATTTGCTAAAAAAACAATCACAATGAAAGAGAAACTACCTAATAACTTAGTGCGGGGATCTAATTCATGAATTATTGAATTACCTTGTAAATAGCGGCCTAAAAGTAATTTATCAAACATTTTCTGACACCTCACTCTTTAGAGTACGAGATTGTTTAATTTTTACAATCTCATCTGCTAGTTGCTCTACTGTAATCGGTTGAGTCTCTTTTATATAAGTTGTTTCTAACTGAGTATCAATATCTTTAAAAAACTGTAGCGAATGAGGTAGAGATAATTGTAATGTGTCTAGTTTATCCTCATCTTTAAAAATTTCTAATGGTTCTCCTGTCTTAACCACTGTTCCATTCTCCATCACAATGACATTATCGGCATATAAAGCCACATCTTCCATTTGATGTGTTACTAAAACGAGTGTGATGTTTTGTTCGCGATGTAAATTTACAAACATCTCTAGCATGTACTTCTGACCCGCTGGATCTAAACCAGCTGTCGGTTCATCAAGAACGAGAACGCTTGGTTCCAAGGCTAGAACACCAGCAATAGCGACACGTCTCATTTGACCTCCACTCAAGTCAAACGGAGATCGGTCGTAAAGATTCTCAGATAAACCGACTAAAGACAGTTTCTCACGCGCAATGCGTTCAGCTTCTTCTTCGGATACATCAAAGTTTAAAGGTCCAAACATGACATCTTTTAAGACGGTTTCTTCAAATAACTGAGACTCTGGAAATTGAAACACAACACTGACTTGTTTTCTCAGTGCTTTTAAATTTTTATTTTTTGAATCAGCAGTAATTTCTACATCATTAATCTTTACAGTACCATGCGTTGGTCGTAACAACACGTTTAGATGTTGGATAAGTGTTGATTTTCCTGACCCAGTATGTCCGATAATGGCAGTAATCTTTCCTTTAGGAATACTTAAGTTCACATTTTTTAATGCAGAAACGGCAAATGGACTACCCGCATTATAAATATGATCTACATTGTTAAATACGATTGGATTATCCATTGTAATAAAGCCTCCTCATCAAAATATTCATCCGGTATATCTACTCCACGCTCCATTAAAGCATGTTTCAACTTCTGTGTGAATGGTAAATCTAGTCCCATATCAATGAGACCTTCACCTAAATTAAAGATATCGGCAGGAACACCTTCACTTTTCTTTTCGCCATCTTTCATCACAATAATTCGATCTGCTTTGGAAGCTTCATCGATATCATGTGTGATAGAGATAACAGTTAAATCATATTGTTCTTTTACTTTCTCAATTGCTTCAATCACTTCTTCGCGACCCAAAGGATCTAACATCGCCGTTGCTTCATCTAGTAAAATTACATCTGGTCGTAAAGCAATGACGCTTGCAAGTGCCACTCTTTGTTTTTGCCCACCAGATAAACGAGCGGGTTCTTTCTTTTTATGATCAGACATTCTAACTTGTTGAAGTGCTTCATCAACACGTTGAATCATCTCTAGACGTTCAACTCCATTGTTTTCTAGACCAAAAGCAACATCGTCTTCAACCGTTGCCCCAACAAATTGGTTATCAGGATTTTGAAAGACCATTCCGACAGATCTTCTAGCTTCCCAAACGGTTTCTTCATCTAGTAATTTACCATTGATAAATACTTTTCCACTTTCAGGCACCAAAAGACCATTCATAATTTTTGCTAAAGTTGACTTCCCTGATCCGTTTGGTCCGATTAATGCAACCCATTCCCCTTTATTGATGGTCAGATTAACATTCGTCAAAGCAAAAGACTCTACGCCTTGATATTGAAATGATATATCTTTTAACTCGATGATAGGACTTTTCATTATTATCTTCCTTTCGCGACACATCTTTCTGATTTTTTCATAGGTAAATATACCATTTAATTCGATTCTTTTCTCAAAACAATCATATACTTAACTATAAAAAAAGCACTTACGATAGAAGCACATGGATTGGAGGAGAAAATCCCCTCCAATCTAAGCAATAAACATTGCTTGTGCATTAGAGCTAGACCAAATTATTGATCATAACACTCTCCATCATTAAGTGACTAAACTATTGGTTCTTATTAAATTATTAAACTAACTCTAAGATTACCATTGGAGCAGCGTCACCACGTCGTGGTCCTTTTTTAAGGATACGAGTATAACCTCCATTACGGTTTTCATAACGGTTAGCATAATTATCGAATAAACGATCTAATACTGATTCAATAATTACTTCGTCATCTTCAATACGAGCATCAGCTAATTCGCGGCGTAAGAATGAAGCTGCCTTACGACGAGAAGCTAAGTCACCTTTCTTACCTAATGTAATCATTTTTTCAACAGTTTTACGAACTTCTTTAGCACGAGCTTCTGTTGTTTCGATACGTTCGTTGATAATTACATCAGTCGTTAAATCACGTAGTAATGCTTTACGTTGTGTACTTGTACGTCCTAATTTACGGTATGCCATTAAGATTCCTCCATTTCTTGTAAAATAAACCCTAATGATCTATTATTCGTCGTCTTTCAGACTTAGGCCTAGATCATCTAATTTGCCTTTAACTTCTGATAATGATTTACGTCCTAAGTTACGAACTTTCATCATTTCAGCTTCAGTTTTATTTGTAAGTTCTTGAATTGTATTAATTCCAGCACGTTTCAAGCAGTTGTAAGATCGAACAGATAAGTCTAATTCTTCAATTGTCATGATAAGAACTTTTTCTTTTTCTGCTTCTTCTTTTTCAACCATGATTTCTGCTTCGCGTGCTTCATCGTTTAAGTTAACAAAGATATTTAAATGTTCAGTCAATATTTTTGCAGCTAAACTTAAAGATTTTTCTGGACTAATTGATCCGTCTGTCCAAATGTCTAAAGTCAATTTATCAAATATATTCTTTTGACCAATACGTGTATTTTCAACTTGATAATTCACTTTTTCAATTGGTGTATATATTGAATCGATTGGTAATACACCAATTGGCATATCATCACTCTTATTGTATTCGCTACGTGCATAACCTCGACCGTTGGACACGCTAATACGCATGTTCAATTCTGCATCTTCGGCTAAGGTACAAATATGTAAATCAGGATTTAAAATTTGTACATCATTATCATGAATAATGTCAGCAGCTGTTACTGTTTTTGGACCCGCAACATTTAATTCAATTACTTTGCTTTCTTCTGTGTGCAATTTAAGGGCTAACTTCTTCAAGTTTAAAATGATCGTAGGAACATCTTCCACTACACCATCGACTGTAGCAAACTCATGAAGCACACCATCAATTTGAATATTAGTTACTGCTGCACCTGGTAATGAAGATAGCAGAATACGACGTAATGAGTTTCCAAGAGTTGTTCCATATCCACGTTCTAATGGTTCAATCACGATCTTGCCAAATTTTTCATCTTCACTGACTTCAACCGTAGTAATCTCTGGTTTTTCAATCTCGATCATTAGTAATTTTCCCCTTTCAATACGTTATGTCTCAATGATAATTTTGTAGCAACATTAAAAGTTTTTAAATATAGGAATTATCATTAAACACGACGACGTTTTGGTGGACGAGCACCGTTATGTGGGATTGGGGTTACGTCACGAATTGCTGAAACCTCTAATCCAGCTGCCTGTAATGAACGGATTGCCGATTCACGACCAGATCCTGGTCCTTTAACTGCAACCTCTACAGATTTCATACCATGTTCCATTGCGCCTTTAGCAGCAACTTCTGATGCCATTTGAGCAGCAAATGGAGTAGATTTTTTTGATCCACGGAATCCTAATGATCCTGCTGATGACCAAGAAAGTGCGTTACCATTCTCGTCTGTAATCATAACGATTGTATTATTGAATGTTGAACGAATATGTGCGATTCCACGTTCAATATTTTTTCTGTCGCGACGACGTCTACGAGCTTGTTGTCTTTTTGCCATGAAGTCTTAACCTCCCTTTTAAATTAATTATTTCTTACCTTGAACTGCTTTTTTAGGACCTTTACGGGTACGAGCGTTGTTTTTAGTGTTTTGTCCGCGAACTGGTAAGTTACGACGGTGACGGTTACCACGGTATGATCCGATTTCTTGTAAACGTTTGATGTCTAAACTTACTTCACGACGTAAATCACCTTCAACTTTGATTCCGTCAACAATAGAACGTAAACGGTCTAATTCATCGTTAGATAAATCTTGTACGCGAGTGTTTTCAGATACATTAGCATCTGCACAGATTTGTTTTGCTGTAGTGTTCCCGATTCCAAAGATATATGTTAATGAAATAACAATACGTTTGTCACGTGGAATATCAACTCCTGCTATACGAGCCATAGACTAGTTTCCTCCTTTTTCTTAAAATTAACCTTGACGTTGTTTGTGTTTTGGATTTTCGCAAATTACCATTACTTTACCATTACGGCGGATAACTTTGCACTTCTCACAAATTGGTTTTACTGATGCTCTAACTTTCATCATTTTCCCTCCTTAAACTTCTTAACCATCGACTATTTAAAGCGATATGTAATTCGACCTTTTGTCAAATCATAAGGAGACATTTCAACTGTTACTTTATCTCCTGGCAAAATACGGATATAGTTCATACGAATTTTACCTGAAACATGAGCTAAAATTTCGTGGCCATTTTCTAATTCAACTTTGAACATTGCATTTGGCAAGGTTTCTAATATAATTCCTTCTACTTCAATAACATCATCTTTAGCCATTAATACTTCCTCCTTTTTTTACCAGTTAGTGAAATGCTTTGGTATCTATTCTCCAAGAATATTACGTATCTCACGATAAACTACTTCAATCGGATTTTCACCACTAATGCGGTGTAGTATGTTTTTATCATCGTAGAATTCTAAGATCGGTTTAATTGATTCCATCTGTAAGTTAATACGATGTCTAACTTTTTCTGGCTTGTCGTCTTCACGTTGATAGAAGTCATGAGAACCACAGTTATCACAAACACCATCAACTGAAGGTGGATTGTATACTTTATGATACGTAGCTCCACAATCACGACAAATAATTCTACCGCTTAGACGTTTTTCAAGGACATCTGAATCAACATCGATATAAATAACAGCGTCAATATCAGAATTCATATCTTTTAAATTCTCTTCTAGTGCATGTGCTTGGTGAAGCGTTCTTGGGTACCCGTCTAGCATAAACCCATCTGCTTGTACATCTGATTGTGATAAACGTTCACGAACTAAGTTATTCGTGACATCATCCGGCACAAGATTACCAGCATCTGTATATGATTTAGCTTCTAATCCCAATTTCGTTTCATTCTTAATTGCTTCACGGAAGATATCCCCTGTTGCAATATGTACCATTGAATAATCTGTGGAGATATGTTCACTTTGTGTTCCTTTCCCTGCTCCGGGAAGGCCCATTAATAAAATATTCATATAAATCGTCCTTACTTATTTAATATCGATGAACTATTGATAAAGAAATCCTTTATAGCGACGTTTTACCATTCTACCTTCGATTTGTTTAGTTGTTTCTATAGCAACACCTACAACAATCAAAATACTTGTTCCACTTAATGAAATATTCATTGGTATTTCCCAGATAAATCCAGCAACGATCGGTAATACGGCGATTAATGTTAGATATAATGCGCCGACCCCACTTAAGCGATTAATTAATTGTGTAATAAATGTCTCGGTATCATTACCAGGACGTACACTTGGAATATAAGCGCCTTGTTTCTGTAAATTTTCTGCTACTTTCTCAGGGTTAACCTGTACTAATGAATAGAAATAAGTAAAGGCAATGAGTAATACAGTATAGAATACTGCTCCTAATGGATGTTGTAAGTTAAACAAGTTTCCGAAAAACTGCATCACTGGACCTGCGTTGTCAGTACTTAAGAAAGAAAAGATTGTTTGTGGTGTTGTAATAAACGACGTTGCGAAAATTACAGGAATAACACCAGCAGAGTTAATCTTTAATGGTAAGTGCGCTGTATGACGGGCACCAGTTGCTTTCTTAGAGTGATGAATTGGAATACGTCTTTGTGCTCTTTCCATTAGAACAACAATAACAATACTTACGATGATTACTAGTACGATGGCTAATAAAATCAGTAAATTTTGGGTCAGTTCATTACCTGTCACACCTGATATAGATGATTGGAAAAATCCATAAAAATCTTTTGGCACTTCTGCAACAATACCGGCGAAGATCAACATAGATACTCCGTTTCCGACACCATTACGCGTGATTTGCTCACCTAACCAAACTAAGAACATTGTTCCAGCCGTTAAGATTAAAGCAATTGTTAGATAAGTTGCCATTGTAGGGTCATTAATTAAACCTAAACCAGATAACTGGTTAAACCCAAATGATAATCCTAAAGATTGGATAAAACCTAAAACTATTGCTGTGTAAGTAGTAGCTTGATTAAGCTTACGTCTACCGACTTCACCTTGTTTGGCCCATTCGGTAAACTTAGGAACTAAGTCCATTTGCAATAATTGCATAATGATTGATGCAGTAATGTATGGCGATACACCCATAGCAAAGATAGAATATCTTTGTAGTGCACCTCCACCAAAAGTATTCAATAAACCTAATACCCCAGTGTTGCCTAATGTTTGTAAAGCACCAGCATTAACACCTGGTACTGGGATATGAGACCCTAAACGGAATACTGCGAAGATAAATAATGTATATAAAATTCTACGTCGAATATCTCTAACAGTGAATGCATTTTTCAAGAAGGAAAACATTAAATCACCTCAATCGATCCACCAGCACCAGTGATAGCTTCTTCTGCAGATTTAGAGAATTTAGCAGCTTGAACTGTTAATGTTTTCTCTAATTTACCATCACCTAAAATTTTAATTCCTGATAATTCGTTTTTCACAACGCCAGTTTCGATTAATAAAGCTGGTGTAACTGTTGTGCCATCTTCAAAACGATTTAATGTTTCTAAGTTCACTACAGCATAATCTTTACGATTGATGTTAGTGAAACCACGTTTTGGTAAACGACGGAATAAAGGTGTTTGTCCACCTTCAAATCCTAAACGTACTCCACCGCCTGAACGTGCTTTTTGACCTTTTTGTCCACGACCAGCTGTTTTTCCGTTCCCTGAACCTTGTCCACGCCCAACACGGTTACGTAATTTGCGTGATCCTTCAGCAGGTTGTAATGTATGAAGTTTCATTCCTTCGGCACCTCCTTATATAAGATTTTAAACTTAAGCTTCTTTGACTTCTACTAAATGGCTTATTGTACGAACCATTCCACGAACAGATTCATTGTCAGGTTTCACTACACTCTTATTAAGTTTTGTTAAGCCTAACGCTTTAGCTGTTTGAATTTGGTTTTGTTTACGTCCAATAAAGCTACGTTTTAATGTGATTTCTAAGTTGGCCATTGAATGTCCTCCTAACCTAAAAGTTCTTCGACTGATTTGCCACGTAATGCAGCAACTTCATCGGCTTCTTTAAGATTTTTAAGACCTTCAACAGTTGCAGAAATCATGTTAATTGGTGTATTTGATCCAAGTGATTTACTTGTTACGTCAGCAATACCAGCTAACTCAATAACGGCACGAACTGGTCCACCAGCGGCAACCCCAGAACCGGCAGTTGCAGGCTTAAGTAATACTTGTCCTCCACAGAATTCACCAACGATTTCATGTGGAATAGTTGTTCCTGATGTAGGGACTTTAATCATGTTTTTCTTAGCATTTTCGATACCTTTACGGATTGCTTCTGGTACTTCTTGAGCTTTACCTGTAGCAAAACCAACGTGACCATTCTTATCACCAACAACTACTAAAGCAGAGAAACGTAGACGGCGTCCACCTTTAACAACTTTAGTTACGCGGTTAATCGCAACTACGCGATCTTCAATTTCGCCTAATGTTTCTGGATTAATAAATTCCATTAAACAATGTTCCCCTTTCTATTAAAATTCTAAGCCGTTTTCACGAGCAGCTTCAGCTAATGCTTGTACACGTCCGTGATATACATATCCACCACGGTCAAATACTACTGTTTTATGTCCAGCAGCTGTTGCGCGATCGGCAACTAATTTACCAACTGATGCAGCTTGTTCGACTTTTGATCCATTTGATTTAACTTCTTCGTCTTGTGAAGAGGCACTGACTAGCGTCACACCCGCTACGTCATCAATTAATTGAGCGTAGATGTTAGTATTCGAACGGAATACACTTAAGCGTGGGCACTCTGCAGTACCAGAGATTCTATTACGGATACGTAAATGTCTTTTTTTACGTAATTTATTTCTTTCTGGTTTTGAAATCATTTTGTCACCTCTTTAATTTTTTATTTATTATTTACCAGTTTTACCTTCTTTACGGCGAACAAATTCACCAACATAGCGAATTCCTTTACCTTTATACGGCTCTGGTGGACGAACTGCACGAATGTTTGCTGCTAATTCTCCAACTTTTTCTTTGTTGAATCCTTGAACGATGATTTGTGTATTCGAAGGAACTTCAAAATCTACACCTTCGCTAGCTTCGAATTCAACTGGGTGTGATAAACCAACACTCAATGTAAGTTTGTTACCTTGTTTTTGTGCACGATAACCTACACCGATTAATTCTAATTCTTTTTTAAATCCTGTAGACACACCTTCGATCATGTTAGCAATTAATGAACGAGTTGTACCATGGATTGAGCGGTTAGCTTTATTGTCATTTGGACGAGTGAAAGTGATTTCGTTATCCGCGATTTCTAATGAAATTGCTGGCGATAGTTCACGAGTTAATTCGCCTTTTGGGCCTTTAACAGTTGCTGTAGTACCATTTAGTTCTACGGTAACTCCTGATGGAATTACTACAGGTTTTTTACCTATACGACTCACAGTACCGCACCTCCTTATATTTTATAATATTTATCTACAAATTACCAAACGTATGCTAAAATTTCTCCACCGATTTTTTCATTTCTTGCAACTTTATCAGTTACTAAGCCACGAGAAGTTGAGACGATTGCGATTCCTAAGCCATTTAAAACTTTAGGAATATCTTCAGATTTAGCGTAAACACGTAAACCTGGTTTAGAAATACGTTTTAGACCTGTAATAACTTTTTCGTTATTACGTCCGTATTTTAAGTTTAATTTAATTACATTTTGTTTGTTATCTTCAGTTACTTCATAACCTTTAATGAAACCTTCGTTTTTTAAGATTTCAGCAATTGCCACTTTAGTATTAGAAGATGGTGCTGTTACAGATGTATGTTTTTGTGCATTTGCATTACGAATTCTTGTTAGAAAATCTGCAATTGGATCTGTCATTACCATGTGTATTTACCTCCTTAGTTTAAAAGTATTTGAATTACCAGCTTGCTTTCTTAACGCCAGGAATTTGTCCTTTATAAGCAAGTTCACGGAAGCAAATACGGCAAAGTTTGAACTTACGGTAAACTGAATGCGGACGTCCACAACGTTCACAACGTGTGTATTCTCTTACTTTATATTTTGGTGTACGTTGATTTTTTTCTACCATTGATTTTTTAGCCAATACGATTCGCCTCCTTTATTATTTTTTAAACGGCATACCTAACTCTTTAAGTAAGGCATGTGATTCTTCGTCAGTGTTTGCTGTTGTTACGATTACAATATCCATTCCACGAACTTTATCTACGTTATCGTAGTTAATTTCTGGGAAAATTAATTGTTCTTTAACACCTAAAGTGTAGTTTCCACGACCATCAAAGGCTTTGTTTGAGATACCTTGGAAGTCACGTACACGTGGTAATGATACTGTGATCAATTTGTCTAAGAAGTCATACATTCTTTGTCCACGTAAAGTAACTTTAGCTCCAATTGGCATTCCCTCACGAAGACGGAAACCTGCAATTGATTTCTTAGCTTTAGTAATAACTGGTTTTTGTCCAGTTAATAATGTTAATTCTGCAACTGCTTTATCTAAGTTTTTAGCATTTGAAACTGCATCACCAACACCCATGTTAACAACAATTTTATCTATTTTTGGTACTTCCATAACAGAAGAGTAGTTAAATTGTTCAACTAATTTGCTAGTGATTTCGTTATTATATCTTTGTTTTAAACGGCTTTCCATTAAACTTTGTCCTCCTTCCCAAAATGATTAGTTAAGTGTTGTATCTGATTTTTTAGAGAAACGTACTTTTTTACCATCTTCAAAACGGTAACCAACGCGTGTTGCTTCTCCGTTAGAATCTACTAATTTTACGTTTGATACATGAATTGGAGCAGGGAATTCTTCGATTCCACCTGTCGCCATTTGAGTAGGTTTTTGGTGACGTTTATGGATGTTTAATCCTTCAACGATCACTTTATCTTGCTTAGGTAAAGTTTTAAGAACTGTTCCTGTTTCGCCTTTATCTTTACCAGCAATAATTTTTACTGTATCTCCTGATTTAATGCGCATGAATTGTTTCCTCCTTCGTAATTGGATTAAAGAACTTCTGGAGCTAATGATACGATACGCATGAAGTTGTTGTCACGTAATTCACGTGCAACTGGTCCAAAAATACGTGTTCCACGAGGTGTCTTATCATCACGAATAATGACACATGCATTTTCGTCAAATTTTATATAAGACCCATCATTACGGCGAGCTCCTGTTTTTGTGCGTACGATTACTGCTTTTACTACGTCACCTTTTTTGACAACTCCACCTGGTGTTGCATGTTTAACTGTTGCAACAATTACATCACCAATGTTAGCTGTTCTACGACCTGATCCACCTAGTACTTTAATAGTTAATACTTCACGTGCACCAGAGTTGTCGGCAACTTTTAATCGACTTTCTTGTTGAATCATTCCGATGTCCTCCTTCCGATTTCTTCTTTATGTATTAGATAATTACAGCTTCTTCAACGATATCTAATAAACGGAAGCGTTTCGTTTTAGATAATGGACGAGTTTCCATAATGCGGACGATGTCGCCTTCTTTTGCGCTGTTATTTTCATCATGTGCTGTATATTTTTTTGAATATTTAACACGTTTACCGTATTTAGGGTGTACTACACGAGTTTCAACAACAACAGAGATTGTTTTGTCTCCTTTGTCTGAAACGACACGACCACGATAAACTTTACGTTTGTTACGTTCTTCAGTCATTTAACATCTGCCTCCTTTTATTATTTAGTCAGTTCTTGTTCACGTAAGACAGTTTTAATACGAGCGATTGTTTTACGTACTTGACGTAAACGGGCAGTGTTTTCTAATTGTCCTGTTGCTAATTGGAATCGAAGATTGAATAATTCTTTTTTATATTCTTTTTCTTTGTTAACCATATCAGCAGCGGATAATTCTCTAATTTCTTTAATTTGCATTCGATTCACCACCATATTCTTCACGTTTTACGAATTTTGTTTTGATAGGTAATTTGTTTGATGCAAGACGGAAAGCCTCACGAGCTACTTCTTCTGGAACTCCATCGATTTCAAACAAGATTTTACCACGTTTAACTGGAGCTACCCAACCTTCAGGTGCACCTTTACCGGATCCCATACGAACACCGATTGGTTTAGATGTGTATGATTTGTGAGGGAAGATTTTAATCCATACTTTCCCACCACGTTTCATATAACGAGTCATAGCTATACGAGCTGCTTCGATTTGACGGTTTGTGATCCATTTAGATTCAATGGCTCTTAATCCGTATGTTCCGAAGTCGATGTTTTTTCCACCTTTAGCTTCTCCGCGCATTTTACCACGGAATTCACGACGGTGTTTTACACGTTTAGGTACTAACATGATTAATTTCCTCCTCTCTGGTTGTTTTCATTTACTTCAGGAAGGATTTCTCCACGACAAATCCATACTTTAACTCCAAGTTTACCGTATGTAGTGTCTGCTTCTTCCCAAGCGTAGTCGATATCTGAGCGAAGTGTATGTAATGGAACTGTACCTTCACTGTAGTGTTCAGTACGTGCCATATCAGCACCGTTTAAACGACCAGATACTTGTGTTTTAACTCCTTGTGCACCAGCACGCATAACACGTTGGATAGCTTGCTTTTGAGCACGACGGAATGCAACACGGTTTTCTAATTGACGAGCAATATCTTCTGCTACTAATTTTGCGTCTAAGTTTGCTTGTTTAATTTCCACGATATTGATGTGTACTTTTTTACCAGTTAATTTATTTAACTGTGCACGTAGTGCATCAACTTCAGATCCACCTTTACCAATAACCATTCCTGGTTTAGCAGTATGAACTGAAACAATTACACGGTTAGCAGCACGTTCAATTTGAATTGTTGAAATTGAAGCGTCTGAAAGTTTACCGTAGATGTACTCACGAATGCGTAAATCTTCATGTAGGAAGTCGGCATACTTTTTATCAGCATACCATTTAGCATCCCAATCACGGATTACGCCAACACGCATACCTATTGGATGTACTTTTTGACCCATGTATTATGCCTCCTCTTTCTCTGATACCACAATTGTGATGTGGCTTGTTCTTTTATTGATTGGTGAAGCTGATCCTTTAGCACGAGGACGGAAACGTTTCATAGTTGGTCCTTCGTTAACAAAAGCTTCACTTACGAATAAGTTTTCTAAATCTAAATCATAGTTGTGTTCCGCGTTAGCAATAGCTGACATTAACACTTTTTCGACAGCAGGTGATGCTGATCTTGGTGTGAATTTCAGAATAGAAATTGCTTCACCTATGCTTTTTCCTCTAATTAAATCAGTTACTAGACGAACTTTACGAGGGGCAATGCGGATTGTTTTTGCTG
Organism: Ruoffia sp. FAM 20857; assembly: GCF_045528645.1. NCBI lineage: Bacteria > Bacillati > Bacillota > Bacilli > Lactobacillales > Aerococcaceae > Ruoffia > Ruoffia sp. FAM 20857. The sequence goes on along the minus strand of NZ_JBGQRB010000020.1, from coordinate 3,643 downwards.
TTGCTGTTGCAGATGTAATTTGTTCTGACATCTAATTTCCCTCCTTTATTAACGTCTTCCTGTTTTTTTATCGTCATTTGCATGACCTTTATATGTACGAGTTGGTGCGAATTCGCCCAATTTGTGTCCTACCATATCTTCTTGGATGTATACTGGGACATGTTTACGTCCATCATATACTGCAATTGTTAGCCCAATGAAGTTTGGGAAGATTGTTGAACGACGCGACCATGTTTTAATAACTTGTTTTTTCTGAGCATCTTCTTGAGCTTCTACTTTTTTCATTAAGTGTGCGTCAATAAATGGCCCTTTTTTCAAACTACGACTCACAGTGTAGCCTCCCTTCGGAAATTTAATCTATATACGATTATTTCTTACGTCCACGAACGATTAATTTACTTGATTTTTTCTTAGCATTACGAGTTTTAAGACCAAGAGTCTTTTTACCCCAAGGTGACATTGGACTTGGACGTCCGATTGGAGCGCGTCCTTCACCACCACCGTGTGGGTGATCGTTAGGGTTCATTACAGATCCACGAACAGTTGGACGTTTAGATAACCAACGTTTACGACCTGCTTTACCAATGTTAATTAATTCGTGTTGTTCGTTACCAACAGTTCCGATTGTTGCACGGCAAGTTGATAAGATCATACGAACTTCACCTGAAGCTAAACGTACTAATGTATATTTACCTTCTTGTCCTAATACTTGAGCACTTGTTCCAGCAGAACGAACTAATTGTCCACCTTTACCTGGTTTTAACTCAATATTGTGAATTACAGTACCAACTGGGATATTGATTAATGGTAATGCATTCCCTACTTTGATATCTGCTTCAGCACCTGATTCAATCTTTTGACCTACTTTAAGTCCTTTTGGTGCGATGATATATGTTTTAATTCCATCTTCGTAGTTAATTAATGCGATATTCGCGCTACGGTTTGGATCATATTCGATAGTTTTAACTGTTCCGACAACGTTGTCTTTGTTACGTTTAAAGTCGATAACACGGTAAGCACGTTTGTGTCCACCACCGTTGTGACGAACTGTGATTTTACCTTGGCTATTACGGCCAGCTCTTTGTTTTTTCGATTCTAATAATGATTTTTCAGGAGTTTTTGTTGTAATCTCTGAGAAGTCATAACCAGTCATATTACGACGACCGTTAGTTATCGGTTTGTAGTGTTTAATTGCCACTCGAATTCCCTCCTACTTATCTTATTTTGTGAATTATTCTTCGTCTTCTTCTGTTTCGAATAATTCGATGTTAGCTGAATCAGCTTTTAATGTGATGATTGCTTTTTTGTATTTACGTGTGAATCCTTGGTAACGACCCATACGTTTTGCTTTTCCTTCAACGTTGATAGTATTTACTTTCTCTACTTTAACGCCTTCAAACATAGCTTCAACAGCTTGTTTAATAAGGTTTTTGTTAGCACGACGATCTACTTCAAAAGTGTATTTGTTATCGTCAATGTTATACATAGATTGCTCAGTAATTACTGGACGTAGGATTACTTCTGAAAATTCCATTATGCTAATGCCTCCTCTACTGTTGATAATGCTGCTTGAGTGATTAATACTTTGTCATAGTTAACAACGTCTAATACGTTGATGTTGTTCTCGTCAATAACTTTAACGTTATCGATGTTACGAGCTGATAAGTATGCGTTATCGTTGTTATTTTCTAAAACGATTAATGTTTTAGTGTCTAAGTTTAAGTTAGATAAAATCCCTTTAAGGTCTTTTGTTTTTGGTGCATCTAAGCTTAATCCATCAACAACTACAAATTTATCTTCAACAACTTTTTGTGATAATGCTGATAAAATTGCTAAACGACGTACTTTTCTTGGTAATTTGTAACTGTATGAACGAGGTGTCGGACCAAAGACAACTCCTCCCCCAACCCATTGTGGTGAGCGGATAGATCCTTGACGTGCACGACCTGTCCCTTTTTGTCTCCAAGGTTTACGTCCACCACCGCGAACTGCGTTACGGTTTTTAACTGCGTGTGTACCTTGACGTAATGATGCACGTTGCATAATAACTGCATCGAACATAACACTTTCGTTTGGTTCGATACCGAAGATCGATTCGTTTAACTCAACTTCTCCAGCTTGCGATCCGTCTTGTTTAAATAAAGTAACTTTTGTCATTCTCGTTCCTCCCCTCTTAATTAGTTAGATTTAACTGCTTTTTTAAATTGTACTAAAGATTTTTTAGCACCTGGTACATTACCTTTAATTAAGATAACGTTATCTTCAGGATTTACTGCAACGATTTCTAAGTTTTGGATCGTTACTTGTTCACTACCGGTTTGTCCAGGTAATTTTTTACCTTTTAAAACACGTGATGGTGAAGCTGCCATTGCCATCGCACCTGGGCGACGGTGGAAACGAGATCCGTGAGCCATTGGTCCACGAGATTGGCCGTGACGTTTAATAACCCCTTGGAAACCTTTACCTTTTGATGTTCCTGTTACATCGATGATGTCTCCGACTGCGAATGTTTCTACAGTGATTTCTTGCCCAACTTCATATTCTCCTAGCTCGACATCACGAAATTCGCGAATGAAGCGCTTAGGAGTAGCGTTTGCTTTCGCTACATGACCTTTATGAGGTTTTGTTGCTAATACTTCACGTTTGTCTTGGAAACCTAATTGCACAGATTCATATCCATCTGTTTCATTTGATTTCACTTGTAATACAACGTTTGGTTGAGCTTCCACTACTGTTACAGGGATTAACTCACCATTCTCCGTAAAGAATTGCGTCATTCCTACTTTTGTTCCTAAGATTCCTTTGGTCATGAGTACACCTCCATTTTATTTTTTATTTTATAACTTAATTTCTACGTCTACACCACTTGGTAAATCTAATTTCATTAATGCATCAACTGTTTTAGCAGTTGGGTTAACGATATCGATTAAACGTTTGTGTGTGCGCATCTCAAATTGCTCACGTGAATCTTTATATTTATGCGGTGAACGGATAACTGTATATACCGAACGTTCTGTTGGTAATGGGATTGGCCCTACAGTTTGTGCTCCAGTTCTTTGTGCAGATTCTACGATTTTGTTCGCTGATACATCAAGAGCGCGGTGCTCATAAGCTTTCAGACGAATACGAATTTTTTGGTTTGCCATTGTTTTTCCTCCTCCGTCAAATTTGTTAAATTGACTTGCTCCGCAAGAATTACCGACTACACTGGTCATTGGCAACTCAGCCTAGCGTGTCGCAACCTCTCGCTTCATAGCTCGCCACCTTATAATATAGGGGGCTGTGTTACGTTCAGCAGAAATATATCTACTTATGACACAACGAATATTATAACGAACACAACACTTAGAAGCAAGCTTTTTTCGCAGTTTTTTAAAAAAAACTTCAAAATAATATTTCTTTCTATTATATATACACGTTTTGTGTCTCTATTTAAGCTTTGTAACATTTTAATGGAAAATCCTGGTGGATGGAAGTCTTTTTTTATATTCATTTATTATTACCTATTTTTTGTATCTTAAATTGTCAAATTAAGTGCAACACAGTTTTATAAAAGATTTCATAAGGTGTTTTCCAATTCAAACATTTTTTGGGACGTGTATTTAATTTCGTTGCCCAACCTTGTATCTCTTCATCAGTTGCA
>NZ_JBGQRB010000019.1:0-41982 GCF_045528645.1 Ruoffia sp. FAM 20857 | reverse complement strand
TTTTACCTCTGTGTCTTAATTTACGGATAGCGCCTCGATTACCGGTTGATAAACCAGGCTCATCGAAGTCGCCACGATAAATTGCACGATAGATAGTATTATAACTGATTTTATTTTTGGAATTTTCAAAGTTCAAACGACCAGAAATTTGTTCTGGAGACCATTGTTCGTTGAGAAATAGTCGTTTGACCAACTGGAAAATAGAGTCTTTATCTAGCGTGCGATGTCTGCCACATAGTTGTTTTCTACGTTTATACTCTCCATGAGCAGTTGACGGTGAATAACTGCCATCCTTGTTTGAATTACGATGTAATTCTCTTGAGATAGTCGATTTAGAACGGTCCAGGGTCTCGGATATATGCCCGATAGTTTCGCCTTGTTCATACATTAGGAATATTGTTTCTCGCTCATTCATGGTAAGATGTGTGTATGGATTCATAGCTTTCTCCTTCTAATAGTTGGTTGGTACATCTATTTTATAGGAAAACTATGGATCTTTTTTTATTTTATTATTGTTGTTGCACTTAAATTGTAAATTCGTCATATATAATAGAAGATATAGAAAAGCCAAGGAAACTCCGAAGAATTTTCTTGGCTAAGTATAGTCAATGTCTATCCATTTGCTAACTTATCTCTGGACTTAGTCGAGATGAATTCGATAATTAAAATTAGTATAATTAATCCAATTAAAATTGATCCAACTTCACCCCATCGATATGGGTTCATTGCAAATATCAATGGAGCACCAATCCCCCCTGCTCCTACTAAACCTAAAACTGTTGCATCTCTTAAGTTCATATCGAAACGATAAATTGTCGTAGATAAAAAGTTTGTAAATAGTTGAGGAATAACCCCATACCTAATCTTTTCGAATGTATTACATCCAGCAGCTTCCATTGCTTCTAAAATTCCATCATCTATTTCTTCTATAGTATCTAAGTATAGTTTCGAAACCATACCAATTGAAGTAATTGACATTGTCAAAACTCCTGCATACGCTCCGGGCCCCGTAACTCTAATAAACATCAGACCATATACAAAAGATGGTATTGTTCGAATAATTACGAGCAATGTACGTGTAATAAAGGAGAGGACTGGTCCGACAATACTTTGTGACATTAAAAATGCTACAGGTATCGCTAGTACTGATCCGAATATTGTTCCTAAAAATGTAATACATATTGTTTCAAATAATAAATATGGTACCCCCTCATCAGAGAATTCAAATAGAAAATCTAAATCTGGAGAAAGTATTCCTGAAATAATATTTCTGGCAATGGTTGAACCGCGGCTATCAATACCCTTAAATTGCACGCCTGTTATTGACCAAATCAGAAGCGTTATTAATATAGCGAATTTTGTAAGGTAATATACTCGTCGATTAGGTTCACGCTCAAGTTGTTTATTAATCATATTATTCATTTCTATTGTCACCTTCTAAGTGAGTCTCTGACGGCAGTATTCACTAATTTGTTCTATTATGAATACAACAACCATTAATATTAATAGTATCATTTTGGTATTTGCATAATCTCGCCATCCTAATTCTTGATTTAAGATTAGTCCAATCCCGCCTGCCCCCACATATCCTAAGATTGCGGCATAACGAATGTTTCCTTCAAACGCAAAAAGTGATACTGATAAGTAAGTTGGCATAATTTGAGGAACAACAGCATATCGAAACGCTTCTACTTTTGATAACCCCATAGATTCCATTGCTTCAAAGGGTCCCATATCAATATTTTCGATATTTCCATACATTAGCTTTCCTATATAAGAAAACGTAAATATGAATATTGCAATGGTTCCTGCTGTTGTTCCAATTCCGAATATAAATGTAGCGATGGATGCTGTAATCAACGTAGGTAATGTTCGCGTAATTGATAAGAACAGCTTGAAAAAACCGGTAATCCAACGACTTTGGATTAAGTTTGACGAAGACAACATAGCAATAGGTATTGCTACGATTGCCCCTAAGATGGATCCAAGCAATGACATTTGAATAGTATCAATCATGGGTCTCCATATATTACTAGCATAACTCCAATTTGGAGGAATCATTTGTCCCAAAATAACAAAAAATTGATCCCCACGTTCAGCTAAGACTGAAAATTCGGTCTCAGTTACTTTAATTGAAATATATGTAAATATTAATAATAGCAAAACGATTAATGGGGTTCTTGAAGTTTTTTGATAGACTTTTTTTCCGTTAGATAGACTTATTTCTTTGGGTTTAAAAACACGATCATATAATTTCATTTCCAAACTAAATCCCCCTATACTGGTAATACTGAAGATTCAACAACTTCGATAGGTTGGTTTTGGTAGATTTTATTTAATATTTCTTGATCAACATCACTCGAAGGACCGTCATAAACGATTTCCCCTTTTGCAATTCCAATAATACGATCTGCGTACTCTAACGCTAAATCAACATGGTGAATATTAATTAAGACTGTAATATCCAATTCTTTATTTATGCGTTTAAAATCATCCATAACTACTTTAGCTGTCACTGGGTCCAAAGAAGCCACAGGTTCATCAGCTAGTATAATAGAAGGATTTTGTGCTAACGTTCTTGCAAGAGCTACACGTTGTTGTTGATCACCTGATAATTGGTCTACACGCATATAGGCTTTATCTATGATACCAACTTTATCTAAAGCTTCTAATCCTCGTATTTTATCTTCTTTTGTAAAACTACCTGTTAATTTACGCCAAAATGATAACTCTGGCACACTCGATACTAATTCGTTGTTTAATATGCTAATTCGAGTGACTAGGTTGAATGATTGGAAAATCATTCCAATTTTTCGACGGAAACGTCTTAATTCTTTTGAGCCTAGGGCAGTTACATCTTCGTTATCAACAGTGAGTGTTCCATCCGAAACACTGTGCATGCGATTAATACAACGGATCAATGTCGATTTACCTACTTCGGATAGCCCAATAATCGCAACAAATTCGCCTTGTTTAATGGTTAGATTCACATCTTTTAGCGCAGTTACGCCATTAGGGTATTTTTACTTACATTTTCAAATTTAATCATCTCTTACAAACCTTTCTTCAAACAAATAATGGCCAGAATTTATCCTAGCCTTAAAATATATAATATAAATTGAGTATTAGTTAGATTGTTCGCGTAAAATTTCTTGTGCTTGACGCTCTACTTCATAGTCCGAACTCTCAGCAACTTCGTATCCTTCATGAGCGTAAATTGCAATAATCTCTTTACCTTCTTCAGTTTGAGATATATTGATGAACGCTTCTTGTAAAGCAGCTTTTAGTTCATCAGACATGTTATCTGAATTGTTACTTACTGAAATTGTATCATTATAGATACCTGGCGTAACTCCAATAACATCAGTATCTGTCCAGATATCATTTTCGCCACCTAATTCAGATTGCCATTGATCAACGTAGTCACGGCGTCCATCAGCAAATACTGTTAAGATATCTACTTGACCAGAAGCTAGACGTGCAAATGAGTTTAAATATGAGTCAGCTTGCACAACATTTTCTAAATCACTTAAGTTTTGTTGGAAATTATCTTGTATCCAAATTGTTGGATAAATGTAGCCTGCTGAAGAAGATGGACTCATAACAGACCAATTAGCTGAATTTAAATCTTCAAAAGATAATTCTTCACCATTATTAACTTTATCAGCTAATTCGCGCCCTTTTTCTGAAGGTCCAGCAATCATAATAGCACGGTAATATGTTACTTGTTCGTCCGTTGCTTCAGTTGGTTCATTCGCATTCCAATCAGCTGGGTCTTCCGAGTCGTTACTTAGACCAGCACGTGTAGAAGTTAAAATAACTTCTGCGCCATCATCATATAAAACATATGTTCCTCCTGGAATAAATCCGATATCGATGGTTCCAGCCGATAAACCTTCTCCAACTGCCTCATATGAAGTACCTACAGAGATGTCTACTGAACCTACTTCATAACCAAGAGTTGCTAATTCATCAATTAACAATTGCTCTAATGGTTCTGTTGCTGTTACGATTTCTTCCGGATCACGTGACGGTACAAATCCGATTGATAACTCACCAATTTGAGTTGTTTCTTGCGCAGCGACAGCTGGCATCGCTACTGAAGCAAGTGTTGTCACAGATGCTAAAGTTAAAGCAGCTTTTTTTATCCAATTTTTTAACATAAGATAATTCCTCTCTTTTTTTATAACATTAATATTACAAACCATTCGATAATCAAGCGCTATTGATTATATGTAAATTTTGTGTAAATTCACACGTATTGGATTGTTAACTTTTTGGGATTATTGAAGCGAATTGATTAATTTCAATTATTCTAAACAAAAATACCGCTACAAACAGCACAATTGTTTGTAGCGGTATTATTTAATTTCTAGGTTAACCTAGTCGTTAATTTATCTGTGTATTATTCAGCAGAAACTGATACGTCTTTCAAGCTTACGTTACCTAAAGCATCTGGCTCTAAGTTTTGTACGTGGTCTTGGATAACGTAGTTACTTGTGTAGTAGTATACTGGGATAACTGGCATTTCTTCCATGAAAATCGCTTCAGCATCTAATAACATTTGAGTACGAGCTGCTGGATCTTCTTCTGCAGCTGACTCATCAATTAAGTTTTTGTACTCTTCATTTTCCCAACCAGTATCGTTATTACCAGTATCGGCAGTACGGTACATGTCTAAGAATGAGATAGCGTCGTTGAAGTCAGCAATCCATCCCATACGTCCTACTTGGTAATCAAGAACGTTTAGACGGTCTAAGTATACTTGCCATTCAGTTGAGTCAATCTCAGCGTTAATTCCTAAGTTTGTAGCCCAGCCAGATTGGATAAATTGAGCAATTGTTGAGTGAGCTTCACTGTCGTTAATTGAGATGTTAACAGTAATTTCACTAGGATCTGAAATTCCTAATTCTTCCATAGCTAATGCTAAGTATTCATTAGCTTCGTCGAATGCTGCATCTTGCATGTAGCCACGGTCTTCTTCGAATCCTTCGATTGTTGGAGGTACAACACCTAATGCAGGTAATTGTCCACCTTTAATTACGTTATCAATTAAACCTTGACGGTCAATTGCTAATGATAATGCTTTACGTAAGTTAACGTTTTGCATTAATTCATCTGTCGTATTTAATTTGTACCAGTAGATTGCTGCGTAAGGAACTGTGTTTAGTTCTTCATTAGCACGGTACATGTCGATTGAGTCTAGAGAAACTGTTCCGTAAGGCGTACCTAAGTAATCTAAGTTACCAGCTTGGAATTCAGCGTTAGCTGTTGATTCTTGCTCGATAATTTGGATGTTAACTGTTTCTAAAGCAACGTTATCAGCGTCCCAATATTCAGCGTTTTTAGCTAATACTAAGTCACTGTTGTGGTTCCATGTATCTAAGTTGAACGCACCGTTAGTTACATATGTTTCACCAGCTTCAGCAGCCCAACCAGTAGAGTCGGCTTCAACTGTTGCTTGATGAACCGGCATGTAAGTGTAGAATGAAGTTAATTCTAAGAAGTATGGTGTAGGGTTGTTTAATGTTACTTCTAATGTGTAGTCATCTACAGCAGTAACTCCTACAGCGTCTTCTTCGCCTTCACCTGAGTTAAATTCTTCAGCACCAGCAATTGGGTAAAGAATAGAAGCATATTGAGAAGCAGTTTCAGGGTTTAAAGCACGTTTCCATGAAAACTCGAAATCATTTGCAGTAACTGGGTCTCCATTTGACCAAGTTGAATCTTGACGTAAAGTGAATGTCCAAGTAAGGCCACCTTCACTCTCTTCCCATGATTCAGCAACACCTGGTTCAATTTCACCATGGTTATTGTGTGTTAATCCTTCAAAAACGTTACGGATGATTGATCCTGATGTCGAATCTGTTGCTAAAGCAGGGTCTAATGTAGGTGGTTCTGCTCCTAGGGATAAGTTAAGTGTTGCAGCATCTTGCGCAGATGCAGTTGTTTGTGCTAACGGCGCTACACTTAATAAAAATAAACTAACTAATGTAAGTACTCGTAAGAACTTTTTCATTAATGTTCCTCCTTTTAATTTATATCTAATAATATACAGTATATATGAGAGTTTAACAAGGGGAATTATCATTTTTTTTTAATTGTTAAGCGTTTTAACGGCTGGTATACTCATATTTTAAACTTTAAGGAGGTATTTAATTTTTAAATAAGTAAACTTCTAATCTTATCAATATGCTCCTGTACTTTCTCAGGTGCAGGTCCACCGTCCACTTGTCGACGTTTAACACAAGCTGTTAAATCGATCGCATCATAAATATCTTCTTCGAATAAAGCATGCTCTTCTTTATACTCTGCCAGACTCAAAGTTTCTAAGGTTTGATTTGTTTCTTCACAGTACTGAATAATATTACCTGTTACTTGGTAGGCGTCACGAAACGGCAAACCTTTAGCTGTTAAGTAGTCCGCACAATCCGTTGCATTAATGAAACCTGTACTTGCTGCTTTGTACATTACTTCCTTATTAGCAATCGTTTCGTCAATCATTGAAGGGAGTAATGAGAGCATCATCTTCACAGTATCAATCGCATCGAATAAACGCTCCTTCTCCTCTTGAATATCTTTATTGTATGCTAAAGGTATGCCTTTCATGACAGTTAACACGCCCATTAAATCACCGAAAACACGGCCGGATTTCCCTCTAAATAGTTCATGAATATCCGCATTTTTCTTCTGCGGCATAATAGATGAGCCAGTTGAGAAAGTATCTTTTAAAGACAGAAACTTAAACTCTTGTGAGGTCCAAATAATCACTTCTTCGCTATATCGACTTAAGTGCATGCTTAATATAGAGAATGCCGATAATAATTCCAAACTATAATCTCGGTCCGACACTGCGTCTAAACTATTATTTGAATAATTGCTAAACCCTAACAATTCAGTTGTATATGCACGGTCTAGAGGAAAAGTCGTCGTTGCTAAGGCACCAGCACCTAAAGGCATCGTCTCTTTAATCCGTTTGGCAGCATCTTTAATTCGTCCATAATCTCGGTAGAACATCTCAACGTAAGCCATTAGATAATGACCATAGGTTATCGGTTGTGCCCGTTGTAAGTGTGTGTAACTTGGCATAATCGTCTCAAGATGCTCTTGTGCTTCATCAATGAAGGCAAGTATCACTTTTTCTAAGGCTTCTATAAGCCACTCAACTTCATCTAAGGCATATATTTTCATCGCTGTAGCTACTTGATCGTTACGGCTTCTGCCTGTATGTATTTTCTTTCCGATATCACCTAATCTTCGTGTTAATTCTGCTTCGATAAAGCTATGAATGTCCTCTTCATTTAAATCAATTTGAAGTGTCTGATTTGCGTATTCTTCGCGCATTGATGATAGTTCCGCTACTAATTGCTTAGCCTCATCCGATTCTATGATGTGTTGTTTGCCTAACATCTGGGCATGTGCCATACTTCCCCGTAAATCTGCATCAAATAATCGGATATCGATTAAAATTGATTGATTAAACTCGTAAGCTGAATTTGACATTTCCTGATGATATTCATTACTCCAAAGTGCCATATATCCTCTTCCTTTTTTTGAATAAAACTTATAGAAGCCCTAGTTTCTTTTGAATCTTAGTTGGTAACGTAATCACATTAATATATCCTTGGGCATCATGGTGATCGAATAAATCATCTTCACCAAAGCCTGATACCTCTTCATCAAATAGAGCAAATTCACTCTTTAAGCCGAGTGGTAACATATTGCCTTTGTATAATTTCAATTTAACATCACCGGTAACAGTCTTTTGTGTATGATTCATAAAGGCTAATATCGAATCACTTGCCATTGAATACCACTGTCCATTGTAGATTAATTCAGCGAATTCAACGGCCAAGTGTTGCTTTAATTTAATCGTTTCTTTTGTTAGTGTTAAGCTTTCTAGACGCTCATGGGCCCCCATTAATAGAGTCGCTCCTGGTGTCTCATAAATCCCTCTGGATTTCATTCCAATCGTTCTGTCTTCAATCCAATCAAGGACACCAATACCGTGTTTTCCTGCAATCACATTTAAAGTTTCTAAGACTTCGTGAGCTTTCAATTCTTTGCCATTGACTGCCGTTGCTTTCCCTTGTTCAAAGGTAATTTCAACAATTTCAGCTTCATCCGGTGTATTTTCTAAGGCGTTCGCTATATTAAGAATGCTTGAGTAATCGACCGCATTCTTAGGACTTTCGATGTCTCCACCTTCGTGGCTAATATGCATTAAGTTTTCATCTTCAGAATAAATCTTCTCAATTGTTGAAGTCACTGGCACACCTTTTAATTCAGCATATTTAAGTGCATCTTCACGAGATTTAATATCCCAAATACGCCAAGGTGCAACAATCTTCATCTCTGGATCGAAAGCTGCGATTCCAGTTTCAAAACGAACTTGGTCGTTCCCTTTACCCGTACAGCCATGACAAATTGCAGTAGCGCCTTCTTTATGAGCCACAGCGACCAATTCTTTGGCAATTAATGGACGTGCCAGCGCAGTACCTAATAAGTAAGTCCCTTGGTATTTCAAGTTACTTGAGATTGCCGGATAAATATATTCTTCTGCTAAAACATCTGCTACATGCGGATTGTAGAACTTACTTGCTCCTGAAGCGATGGCTTTTTTCTCTACTGCTTCCCAATCTTCTTTTTGCCCCACATCAACACACACCGCAATGATATCCGCATCATAATTCTCCTTTAACCATGGAATAGTAATCGACGTGTCCAATCCACCTGAATAGGCTAATACAATTTTATCTTTACACATATTCATTCTCCTTTTAATTTCATGTTTGTTAATTGTTTACCATATTCTATTGCGACGGTAAGTAACATCTTTAAACCTACTGTTAATGCACTTTCATCAATATTAAATTTTGGATGATGAAGAGGGTATTGCGTTTCCTTCGTATGGTTATGACTTCCAATCATTGCAAAGGTAGCTGGTATGACTTGGCTATAGGCTGAAAAGTCCTCACCGAACATATCAGGCTTTCTTTCAATGACATTGACGTCTAAAGAATTTCTGACAATATCCTGTAAGAGTGTGGTCTTGACATCATCATTATGCACTGATCGAGCACCTACTTCGTAACTAAACTTATAACCCACACCATAGGCTCCACAGATTCCTTCTAATATTTGTTTCATGCTGTCTTCAATGTGTTTTGGAACATCTGCATCAAAGGTTCTAATATTCCCTCCAAACTCTAAAGTATCGGGAATGATATTTAATGAAATACTATTTCCTGCTTTAATATATGTGTTTGATACAACGGCTGATTGTTGCGCATCAATATGTTGTGATGGAATCTCATTAAATGCTTGAATGAGTTTACTCGCAATGTTGATAGGATTAATTGCTTTAGACGGCGTTGATGCATGTCCGCCTAGCCCATATATAATCACTTTATATCCATCTGAGTTGGTTGTAACAGGACCTTTTTTTATATCAACCGTACCGACCTCAAGTTCAGGTGAGACGTGTTGACCATAAATATAATCCAAGTTATCTAAAACTCCCGTTGCCATAATTTGACTTGCACCACCAGGTGGTAATTCTTCTGCGTGTTGGAAGATACAGTAAATCTCACCCGCTAACCTATCATAGTGATCATCTAACCACTGACATGCTGTCATTAACATAGCTGTGTGGCCATCATGACCACACGCATGCATCACACCATTATTCGTTGAGCAATAATCTAAATCTGTTAATTCTTCTTGTATAGGGAGGGCATCGATGTCTGCTCGTAAACCAATACGACTCCCAGGCTTCTTCGATTTAAAAACGCCAATGACACTTGTTTGAGTGGGTTTAATAATCTCAACATGATCTAATGATTGAAGAAAGCTTTCAATGTATTCGACCGTCTTAAATTCGTTGAATGAGGTTTCAGGATGTTGGTGTAAGTACTGTCTACGTTCAAGTAAATCATCAGTGTATTGTTCTAAATTATTAAAATATTCAAGTGTCATCTTTATCTCTCCTATTACTGTTCTTGAGCTTTACTTGCTTTATCAATATTATCTTCAAAAACTTTATCTAAGTCGCCATTTTCTTTTGCTTCTGTAATTACTTTATCTACGACTTCAAGTAACTCTGAATTGCCTTTTGTCATTGCTACTGACGTTCCTAGCAACTCATTATTAATTTCAATACCTTCAACGACTGAAACAACATCGCCATAATTCGTTAAGTATTGTTGCAGCGTTAAATCTGACATGAAGATGGCATCTACCTTTTTGGCTTTTAGCCCCTCAATTAAATCTCCATTTTTACCCATAGATACTAGTTCTATTTCTGGCATATTCTCTTTTAAGAAAATTTCTTGCGTTGAAGTTAACAAAGCACCCACTCGTTTACCATTAAAATCTTCTAAGGATTTAAAATTATCCACTTGATCACTTGCAACTGCAAACTGACTCACAGGCTCATAATATGAAACTGAAAAATCTACGACTTTAGCACGCTCTTCTGTGTTCGACATACCAGAAATAATTAAGTCAATTTTATTTGTATTCAATGTCGGGATCAATGAATCGAAAGCCCGGTTATCAATGACTAACTCGACTCCGATCTCATCGGCAATCATTTGGGCAAGTGAGGCATCAATGCCGACTACAACAGCCTCCCCGTCCACAACTTCCACCCATTCAAACGGAGGATACTCAGCATTCATTCCAACAACTAACTGACCTTTTTCTTTGATTTCAGCTAACGTCGCTGCCTTAATATTTACCGCAGAAGTTAAAAACATCCCTACAACAAAAGCTAAAATTATTTTACTTATTTTTTTCATTTTGATTTGCTCCTATGTTTTTTATTAATTAATAAATCTTTGACTAAGCATTGATGGTATTAAAAAAACCCCGTCTCTATCGCTGTACAAATACAACGATAGAGACGGGGTTTATTCCGCGGTACCACTCTAGTTAACTCCCCTATACGGCCATATAGGGTTTATTCACTCTTTTTGTTAACGCTCAGACAGCGAAGTTAGCTATACATTCACTAACTTGTCTCATAAGTGCGGTTCGACTACTCTCAGATAAATAGGCTTCCACTCTGTCCTATCTCGCTGTTACCTTGAAGTAATTTACTCTCTTATTCTTTGACTTATTTATTAACTTGAAATTATTCTATCAGCTTGCAAAGTGAAAGTCAACAGTTAAATTAAAATAAAATTAGAATTATCTAAATAAACAGTCAATTCTTTAATTATATTCATATTTAATCCACAAAAAACACAAGCATCAAAATGATGCCTGTGTTTAGAAACTTGATTAAATCGTTGTCTTTTGTCCTACCCATCTATCTACATCTGTCTTAGCAGCATATACATAGTGTTCTGGTCCAACTTCATGCGTAGCTAATTCCTCTTCAAGAACTTCTTCATGAGAATAAGCGACACGTTGACGCTTACTTTCACTAATTGGATCAGGTTTTGGTACGGCTGAAAGCAATGATTTTGTATAAGGATGCACAGGATTGTTATAAATCTCATCAGCATAACCTAATTCAACGATTTTACCACGATACATAACGGCAATACGATCTGAGATATATTTAACCATTGATAAATCATGGGCAATGAATAAGTAAGTTAATCCTTGTTCACGTTGGAATTGCTTCATCAAATTAACAACTTGTGCTTGAATCGAAACATCAAGCGCTGAAATTGGCTCGTCAGCAATAATGAATTTAGGCTCTAAAGCTAGAGCACGGGCAATCCCGATACGCTGTCTTTGTCCACCTGAGAATTCATGTGCATAACGTCCTGCATGTTCAGAGTTCAATCCTACCGATGTTAACAATTCAGAGATACGGTCTAAACGTTCTTGGCTGTCTTTATATAGTCCATGAATATCGAAACCTTCACTAATAATTTCTCCAACCGTCATACGCGGGTTTAAAGACGCATACGGATCTTGGAAAATCATTTGAATATTTGTTGCTAACTCTTTCGCTTCATCGTGAGATTTATCTCCACTAATGAGTTTACCATCGTAATAGATTTCTCCATCAGTAATATTGTATAAACCAATAATTGAACGACCCGTTGTCGACTTACCACTTCCTGATTCACCAACAAGACCTAATACTTCACCTTCATAGATATCGAAAGAAATGCCGTCTACTGCTTTAACTGGATTCTTTTTCTTACCAAAATATTGTTTTAAGTTTTTAACTTCTAGTAATTTTTTTCTCTCCATCAATTATGCATCTCCTTTCGTTTGTGATGTGTAACGATCGATACGATTTTGAATAATCTCTGGAACCGGAATATGTGGTGCATCTTCATGCATTAACCAAGACTTAACATAATGTTCGTCATTCACTTTAAATAATGGTGGTTCTTGTTCATAATCAATCGCTAAAGCAAAACGATTACGTGGTGCAAATGCATCCCCTTTTGGTGGGTCAATTAAGTTTGGCGGTGCTCCTGGAATTGTATATAAATCCTCTTCATTATTACTATCTAAGTCCGGCATCGAACCAAGTAAGCCCCATGTATATGGGTGTTTTGGATTATAGTAAATTTCATTGGCAGAACCATATTCAACGATTTGACCTGCATACATTACAGCCACTTTATCCGCAACGTTCGCAACTACCCCTAAGTCATGGGTAATAAAGATGATTGCTGTATCTGTTGTTTGTTGAATTTCTTTCATTAATTCTAAGATTTGAGCTTGAATTGTTACGTCTAAGGCAGTTGTCGGCTCATCTGCAATAAGTAATTTAGGCTCAGCTGCCAAAGCAATCGCTATAACAACCCGTTGTCTCATACCACCTGAGAACTCATGTGGGTATTGTTCAAAGCGTTCTTCAGGATACGGAATTCCAACTAATGTTAGTAATTCAATCGCGCGTTTTTTCGCTTCAGCTTTGCTAATATCTTTACGGTGAATATTAAATACTTCTGTAATTTGATGTCCAATTTTGATTGTTGGATTTAAAGCTGTCATTGGATCTTGGAAAATCATCGCGAAATCATTCCCGCGAATTTGAGCAACTTCGTCTTCACTTAATTCTAAAATATTCTTACCATCAAATATAATTTCTCCTTGATCATATATTCCTGGTGGCTGTGGTACTAAACGCATAATTGCGTTACTTGTCACACTTTTACCTGATCCAGATTCACCAACAATGGCTAAAGTTTCACCTTTTTTCAGTTCAAAATTAACCCCACGAACCGCGTGTACTTTACCAGCATACGTTTTGAAAGAGATATGCAAATCTTTAACTTCTAATAAATTTTCTGTCATTTATATCACCTTACTTCCGTAATTTAGGGTCAAGCGCATCACGTAAACCATCACCAACAGCATTAAATCCAAAGATAGTAATTGAAATTAATAATGCAGGGAATAATAGTCTCCATGGTGCTGTTAGGATTGCTTCGTTACCTTCTGAAGCCATAGTTCCCCAACTTGCTAAAGGTGGTGTTACACCTAGCCCAATATAACTTAAGAAAGCCTCGCTAAAAATTGCAGCAGGAATTTGTAACGTCATTGTTACAATAATTGATCCCATTGCGTTAGGTATTAAGTGTCGGCGGATTAAGTGAGCTGCTGATGCACCAAGTGTTCTAGATGCTAGAACATACTCTTGAGCTTTCAATGACATCACTTCTGCACGAACAATACGAGCCATACGAATCCAACCAGTTATCGACAATGCGATAATCATTGGTACTAAACCTTGTTGTAATACAACTAGTAATAAAATAATGACTAATAGTTGTGGAACAGAGTTTAAGATATCACAGATACGCATCATAATGTTATCAACACGACCTCCGATTAATCCAGAAACACTTCCGTAAACAACCCCTACAACTAAGTTAATAATCGCAGCAGAAATACCAATGAGTAGGGAAATTCTTGCCCCTACCCATGAACGTACGAATACGTCACGTCCAAGATTATCTGTTCCAAACCAAAATTCTGCTGTCGGCGGAGAGTTATACACTCCTGTTTGCTCAGCATAATCATACGGTGATAAGATTGGTACAAATATAGCCATAATTGCGATAATAGCTAAAATTACTATACCTACAATTGCGAGTTTGTTACGAATAAAGGCACGCATAACTTCGCCCCAGAAAGAGATCGACTTCTCACTTAAAACGTCCGTATCTTCTTCGCGTCCACCAACGATTTCAAAATTCTTTTGTGAAAGCACTTGTTCTTCAGTCATAATTAGTTGTCATCTCCTTCCAATTGAATACGCGGATCTAAGAATACGTATAAAACATCAACGATTAATACAGCGATTAATAATACAATCGCAAAGAATACCGTAATTCCCATAATTAGAGTATAATCACGGTTATTAATACTTTGGACGAAGTGACGTCCTAAACCAGGTATTGCGAAGATATTTTCAATAACAAAACTACCTGTCAATATACCGGCAGTTAATGGTCCTAAATATGTTACGACGGGTAGCAAGGCATTTTTCAATGAGTGTTTAAAAACTATTCCCCATTTTTTTAACCCTTTAGCTTTTGCTAATTTCACGTACTCGGATGTGTTTTGTTCTAATAAACTCGACCGGGTCAACTTAGCTATGTTCCCCATATACCCTAACCCAAGTGCGAGTGATGGTAATATGACATGCATGTTAGATTTCCAACCACTGATTGGGAACCAACCTAATTGAAGTCCTAACTGATATTGCATGAGTCCAGCTAGAACGAATGATGGAATTGAAATTCCTAATACGGCAACGATTGTCGCAATATAATCACCTGCTTTATTGTGATACATTGCCGAAAGAACGCCTAATAATACACCAAAGCCAATCGCAAATAACAGTGAAGATGCTCCCAGTGTCACAGATACAGGGAAACTTTCTGCGATCATATCATTCGTTGAGCGTCCTCGATATTTCATCGATTCTCCAAAATCGAGTGTTGCAACATTTTTTACATAATTAAAGTATTGCTCATACCATGGATCATTTAGTCCGTAGGCTTCATTCAATTGCTCTTGAATTTGTGGTGTAACCTCTTGCTGTTCAGCTGCAAAAGGGTTACCTGGTGCTAAACGCATTAGAAAAAAAGTAACAGTTACAATGACAAATAATGACAATAGACTGTGTCCAACGCGTTTCAAGATATACTTTGCCACGATTTTTTTCCTCCTTATTAATTACATCATAATTTATGATGGGATATTATATCGAAATTCTTGTGATCGAATTTCGATTAGAATCATATTACAAACTGAGTGATATTAAAAATCATATTCACAATTTAGTTCATAACGATAAATAAAACCACCACCAGAGTGCAACTTACACGGGGGTGATATATTCATTTATACATTATATCAGAAACCATTAAGAATAAAAATCTAATATGAGCATAAAATTAAGTTAATATATGATATTATTATCATAATTTCATTTTCATAAATATTGCTTATATGCACTAAAAAGAAAAGCCTCTACAGAGTGACAAACTTTGTCATTGTAGAGGCTAATTATATATTATGCTAATTATTCATTAGAACTTCCGTCAACTTCATAAATATCTGCAACTTCTCCATCAACTAAATGTAACATTGGTGCTGGTTTAACGGCGTTATGTTCTTCATCAATATAAAACTCCCCAGTAACTCCACCCGTGAAGGTTTCCATATTTTCGATAGCATCTCTCACTGCTGTTCGGTCAGTAGATCCTGCATCTTCGATTGCTTGAAATAATAATTTTGCTCCATCATATCCAAGTGCTCCGAAAGTGTCTGGCGTTTTCCCAAATTTTGCTTCATAAGCTTCTACGAATGCTTTACCTGCTTTTTCTTCAGTTCCTGTGTAAAAGTTTGACGTAAAGTAAACATCTGTTGCATTGCTTGCACCTGCTAACTCTACATAGGCATCACTTGCAAATCCGTGTCCACTTAAGATCGGTTGAGTTAGACCCATCTCTCTAGCTTGTTTAGTAATTAAGCCTCCTTCAGTATAAAAGGCTGGTAAATAAATAACATCGAATTCAGTCGCCATTAAAGTCGTTAGGACAGCTGAGAAATCTGTATCACCACTCGTATAAGATTCTTCCAATACAACTTCATTACCTAACGCTTCCCATTCTTTAATGAATGGTTCTGCTTGTCCTACAGAGTAATCATTTGACTGGTCTACTAGGACAACTGCTTTTTGTGCACCTAGTTCATCCGTTGCAAATCGAGCGGCAGCATTCGCCTGGTAAGTGTATGAGAACGCAAGACGGAATACCCAATCTAATACGTTCCCGTTCTGATCCATTGTTAAATCATCTGCTGTTGCTGCTGGAATGACCGCTGGAACTTCAGATTGTTCTGCCACGGGATTTTGTGCTAATACTAAATCTGTTGCACCCGGTCCAATTAGAGCTACTGCCCCTTCTTCAACCAAGCGAGTCGCAACTGAAGCTGTTTCGGTCTTATCTGATTTATTGTCATAATGAATGATTTCTACTTCAAGGCCATCTAAAAGCCCACCTTCATTGTTTACTTCTTCAACAGCTAATTGTAAAGCTTCGTACATTGCTTGCCCATAAGATGCTGAGTAACCAGATGTTTCCATGTTAGCTCCAATTTTTACTGTCTCATTTTCTTCTTGTGCTAAGGCTAATAAGTTTGATGATGAGGCAAATAAAGTGACACCGGCTAAAAGACTTAAACCTAATTTTTTGAAATTCATAATATTCCTCCTGTATTGTTTGAATGATAAGGGATTGTAAAAAATGTAATGTTTATAATATCTGAAATGTCATTGTCTATGGCTCATCACTTCTTTCCTGATCAAACAAAAAAATAGTCATCCATTCAATGAATGGATGACTATTACTCAAGACCCATTCATAGCTTACACGAATAGGACTGGAACACGTTAGATTTTTAATCTAAGGTTCAAGTCCTGGTCTTAATAATAATAATAATGTTATTATTTTGTAAGTTATGCATAGCTCTCTCTTTCCTTTAATCATTTTCTAATATAATCATAATATACTTTAATCATTTTAATTGCAATGATTTATGCATAATATTTCTGAATATCCACCACTAGACCAGTTTTATGTGCTTATATTATTTTTTTATGGTTTGAATTTTTAGCCATTCTTCAATAAGTCCATTTAATCTAGGATAATCTTCGTGCTTAATAATCGAGTAACGGACTGTCTCTTTTAAGTTATCTTCTTCATAAAATCGGCCCGAAAAACCATTCTCTTCTAGAAAGCGACCTAAACTCAGTGCTCTATCTCCATAGGTAAATACAAAGTTGGTGTAACTATCATTCACACTCATCACATGATTTACTTGCTTAAAGGCTCCAACTAGCATATCACGAGCCTCTAATTGATAATTGGCGTATTCCTTGACCCATGCTTTATCTTCTAAAAAGATACTCGCTAAATTCATCCCTACGTGATCTAAAGGATAAGGGTGATTAATTCGAGTAACTTTATCGTAAGTCTCCCCTTTGGCAATAATAATTCCAATTCTTAAGCCAGCCAATCCGTATATTTTACTTAAAGTACGAATAATTAATACATGCTCACCATCTGGGCGTGCATATTCTTTACCGAATTCAATATATGCTTCGTCGATGACAAAATATCCATGCATTGCTTCCATCGCATCCGCAATTGCTTGTAATTCATCTTCTTTGAACATCAATCCCGTTGGATTATGAGGATTAGATAGTATGAATAAAGACGGTTTTTTCTTATAAATTGCTTTAACTATCTTGTCAAAATCAAATGAATAATCCACTTCGCTCTCTACCTCATAAAAAGGTAATTGTAGTTGCTCAGCATAATCTTTATACATAAAGAAATCTGGAGTGATTGTCATAATACCTTTTTGACCTAAAGTGATAAAGGTTTTCTGGATCCACTCATCTGCACCACTAGCCAATTCAATTTCATCTACATTTAAATTATTATCTTTAGCGTAAATAGCTTTCAATTGTCCTAATTCAACATCCGGATAATCTTGAAATACTGTTCTATTATATACTTCATCCATATATTCTTTTTTAATCGGTGAAATTGGACTTGTATTTCTGTTCATTATAATCATAATTCAACCTCGTTTCTTGAAATATATTCTATTATAACACTAATAATTTTAATTGAAATCTAATGAATTTAAAAATCTGTATAAAAAAACACCCCATAAGGGGTGTTTAATTGTGGTTTGGAATTATTGTTCGATTGAAGTAACAGTTCCGGCACCAACAGTACGTCCACCTTCACGGATAGAGAAACGAGTTCCATCTTCCATAGCGATTGGGTGAATTAATTCTACAGAGATAGTTACGTTGTCACCAGGCATTACCATTTCAGTTCCTTCTGGTAATTCGATGATTCCTGTAACGTCAGTTGTAGTAAAGTAGAATTGTGGGCGGTAGTTATCGAAGAATGGAGTATGACGTCCACCCTCTTCTTTAGATAATACATAAATCTCAGCAGAGAATTTAGTATGTGGTGTAATTGAACCTGGTTGAGCTAAAACTTGTCCACGTTCGATGTCATCACGTGTCACACCACGTAATAATGCACCAATGTTATCTCCCGCTTCAGCGTAATCTAACATTTTACGGAACATCTCAACACCAGTTACAGTAGTTTTTTGAGTATCTTTGATACCAACGATTTCAACTTCGTCACCTACTTTAACTTGTCCACGTTCTACACGACCAGTAGCAACTGTACCACGACCAGTAATTGAGAATACGTCCTCAACTGGCATCATGAATGGTTTGTCGATTTCACGAGCTGGTTCTGGAATGAATGTATCTACAGCTTCCATTAATTCTAAGATTTTAGCTTCGTAATCAGCGTCGCCTTCTAAAG
Organism: Ruoffia sp. FAM 20857; assembly: GCF_045528645.1. NCBI lineage: Bacteria > Bacillati > Bacillota > Bacilli > Lactobacillales > Aerococcaceae > Ruoffia > Ruoffia sp. FAM 20857. Next base: position 23,128 of record NZ_JBGQRB010000019.1, on the reverse strand, counting down.
CTTTTAATGAAGAACCAACGATTACAGGAACATCGTCTCCTGGGTAATCGTATTCTGATAATAAGTCACGAACTTCTAATTCAACAAGTTCTAATAACTCTTCATCATCAACCATATCAGCTTTGTTTAAGTATACTACGAAGTGTGGCACACCAACTTGACGTGATAATAAGATATGCTCACGAGTTTGTGGCATTGGTCCATCAGCAGCAGATACTACTAAGATAGCACCGTCCATTTGAGCAGCACCAGTGATCATGTTTTTAACGTAGTCCGCGTGACCTGGCGCATCGATATGTGCGTAGTGACGGTTAGCAGTTTCATACTCAATATGTGAAGTATTGATTGTGATTCCACGTTCTTTTTCTTCAGGTGCGTTATCGATTGAAGCGTAGTCTTGAGCTTCACCAAAACCATTTTTAGCTAAAACTGTTGCGATTGCAGCAGAAGTAGTTGTTTTACCGTGGTCAACGTGACCTAAAGTCCCAATATTAACATGGGGTTTCGTACGTTCAAATTTTTCTTTTCCCATTATTTAATCCTCCTAAAATATATGTAACCTATTATAGATTATTTCCTAATCTATCAAAATGATTATACCGTGAAAGGAAGGTAAATTCAACCATTTACCTCCACATATTCACGTTTATAGCAAGCTTTCTGCTTAGTTATAAAGCAGATTATCTACCGCTATGTTTCTCGATGATTTCTTCTTGAATTGATTTTGGAACAGCTTCATAGTGGTCGAATTGCATTGTAAATGTACCACGACCTTGTGTAGCTGAACGTAAAGTTGTCGCGTAACCGAACATTTCTGCTAAAGGAATGAATCCTCGAACGATTTGTGCGTTACCACGAGCAGTTGTACCTTCGATGCGTCCACGTCTTGAGTTCACGTGTCCCATTACATCTCCTAAGTATTCCTCAGGAACTGTAACTTCAACTAACATCATTGGTTCTAGGATTGCTGGATCAGCTTTCTTAGCAGCTTCACGTAATGCTAATGAAGCAGCAACTTTGAAGGCAGTCTCAGATGAATCGACATCATGGTATGAACCATCGTAAAGCTTAGCTTTAACGTCGATTAATTCGAATCCTGCTAATACACCGTTTTCCATTGCGTCTTTAAGTCCTGCATCTACTGCTGGGATGTATTCACGAGGAACTACCCCACCAACAATTGCATCCTCAAATTCGTATCCGGCACCTTCTTCGTTAGGTGAGAATTCAATCCAAACGTGTCCGAATTGTCCTTTACCACCTGATTGACGAACGAATTTACCTTCTGCTTTAGTAGCAGCACGGAAAGTTTCACGGTATGAAACTTGTGGTGCACCAACACTTGCTGAAACTTTAAATTCACGTTTTAGACGGTCAACGATGATATCTAAGTGTAACTCACCCATACCAGCGATGATTGTTTGTCCAGTTTCGTGATCAGTTGTCGCACGGAAAGTTGGATCTTCTTCAGCTAATTTAGCAAGAGCTGCAGACATTTTGTCTTGGTCAGCTTTTGAATCTGGTTCAATTGCAACGTTAATAACTGGCTCTGGGAATTCCATTGATTCAAGAATCACTGGCGCGTTCTCAGCACATAAAGTATCACCAGTTGTTGTATTTTTAAGACCTACCGCAGCTGCGATATCTCCTGAGAATACTTCTGGGATTTCTTCACGTGAGTTAGCGTGCATTTGTAAGATACGACCAACACGTTCACGGTTATCTTTAGTCGCATTTAGAACGTATGAACCGGCAGCTAATGTACCAGAATATACACGGAAGAATGTTAGACGTCCTACGAATGGGTCAGTCATAACTTTGAATGCTAAAGCAGCAAAGTCTTCTGAATCATCAGCATGATGTTCTAAAGTATCTTCTGTTCCTGGTATAGTACCGATAATTGGTGGTACTTCTAGTGGTGATGGTAAGAAATCAACAACACCGTCTAGTAATAATTGTACCCCTTTGTTCTTGAATGAAGAACCAACATAAACTGGGTAGAACTCAACCGCAACTGTCGCTTTACGGATTGCCGCTTTAAGAGTTGCGACATCGATCTCTTCACCTTCTAGGTAAGACATCATAATGTCTTCATCTAAATCAGCGATAGCTTCAATTAAGTTTGTACGCCATGTGTCAGCTAATTCTTTCATGTCATCAGGGATTTCAATTTCTTCAACGTCTTCACCTAAATCATCATGATAGTGGTATGCTTTCATGTCAATTAAGTCGATGATTCCGTCAAAGTCATCTTCTGCACCAATTGGTAATTGAACAGGGTGAGCATTTGCATCTAAACGGTCGTGAAGTGTTTCAGTCGCGTTTAAGAAATCAGCACCAAGTTTATCCATCTTATTGATATATACAATACGAGGAACACCGTAAGTTGTAGCTTGACGCCAAACTGTTTCAGTTTGAGGTTCTACACCTGATTGAGCATCTAATACAGTTACTGCACCATCAAGTACACGTAATGAACGTTCTACCTCTACGGTAAAGTCCACGTGACCTGGAGTATCAATAATGTTTACGCGGTGGTCATTCCATTGTGCAGTTGTAGCTGCAGATGTAATTGTAATACCACGCTCTTGTTCTTGCTCCATCCAGTCCATTTGTGATCCACCATCATGAGTTTCACCAATTTTGTGAATACGTCCAGTATAGTAAAGGATACGCTCAGTAGTTGTCGTTTTCCCTGCATCAATATGGGCCATGATTCCGATGTTACGCGTTTTATCAAGAGAAAATTCTCTCTTTGCCATACTATTTTACCCCTCTTTCAAATATATAATGAGTAATTGTCAATCGCCTATGCAAATCCTTGCATAAAACAGCCAACCAATTTCTACCAGCGGAAGTGCGCGAAGGCTTTATTGGCTTCAGCCATTTTGTGCATGTCTTCACGTTTCTTAACAGAAGCACCTGTATTATTAGCTGCGTCCATTAATTCACGTGCAAGACGTGTTTCCATTGTTTTCTCCCCACGTAAACGTGAGTATTGAGTTAGCCAACGGATAGCTAAAGTATAACGACGTTCTGGACGAACTTCAATAGGAACTTGATAGTTAGAACCTCCGACACGACGAGCTTTAACTTCTAACAATGGCATAATATTTTCGATTGCTTGTTCGAAGACTTCTAATGGCTCTTGACCTGTTTCTTCACGAATAATATCGAAAGCTGAGTATAAGATTTTAGAAGCTTTTCCACGTTTACCATCAACCATGATACGGTTAATTGTACGTGTAACTAATTTTGAATTGTAAATTGGATCTGCTAAAACTTCACGTTTTGCTACATTACCTTTACGAGGCATTCAAACTCCTCCTTTCATAAGGAATTAATTTTATTTTTTATATTTATTTAGGTTTTTTTGTTCCGTATTTAGAACGGCTTTGACGACGTTCAGAAACACCAGCTGTATCTAACGCTCCACGAACGATGTGGTAACGTACCCCTGGTAAGTCTTTTACACGTCCTCCACGGATTAACACAACACTATGTTCTTGTAAGTTGTGCCCTTCTCCTGGAATGTATGCTGTAACTTCCATTAGGTTAGATAAACGAACACGCGCGTATTTACGTAACGCCGAGTTAGGTTTTTTAGGTGTCATAGTACCAACACGAGTACATACACCACGTTTTTGTGGTGACATAGTAGTTGTTGAAGTACGTTTATAACTGTTATATCCAACGTTTAAAGCTGGAGAGTTCGATTTAGTCGTTTTAGACTTACGTGGTTTATTAACTAATTGATTAATTGTAGGCATGAATTGTCCTCCTCCCGTCTTCTTTTCTTAGTCCACACATCCAAGTGTGTCATTTTATAGTAAAATTCAATAAACAACTTTTCAGTTGCTTAAGATAAGAGTTTTAAAGCAGTCAGCACGACTGATGACCAGGAATCTGTCATTAAAACACCTTAGGTATAGTATCATGAGGATTTACTTTCGTCAATAGTCTTGAGCATTTTTTTCAAAAAAAACCGACTATTTGTTAATTTTAAACAAATAGTCGGAAATATGTTATTTATCAGCGTTGATAAAGTCATACTTTTCAGGTTCTTCTTTGAATTTTCTCACAACATATGGACAAGTCGCTTTGATTTTCTTACCTTCTTTGTCCATTTCTGATACTAATTCATCTAAAAGTTTACCTGCAATTCCTTGTCCTCTTAATGCGGGGTCTATAAAAGTATGATCAGCGACTACCACTTGGTCGTTTGATGAGCTTGGTGGAAACGTAATTTCCGCTAATAGCTTATCTGCTTCGTCACGATATACAATTGCGTTACCTTCTCTTTTAAACTCCATTAAATCGCCTCCTTGACGTCTATATACATAGTTTACCATGGATAGATGATTTAATTAAATTTAATGCTTGAACGAAAAGTCTAGAAGCTATTAGTTGTTACGTAAAGTTGGGAATAATAATACATCACGAATAGATTGCGCGTTTGTTAATAGCATAACTAGACGGTCAATTCCGATTCCTAACCCACCTGTTGGTGGCATACCGTATTCTAATGACTCTAAGAAATCTTCATCCACTGGATGCGCTTCGTCGTTTCCTTGATCTTTCTCTTCCATTTGAGCTTCAAAACGCTCACGTTGGTCAACTGGGTCTGTTAACTCAGTAAAGGCATTGCCATATTCATGGCCGGCGATAAATAATTCAAAACGATCTGTAAATCTTGGATCTTCTTGGTTTTTACGCGCCAAAGGTGAAATTTCTACTGGATGTCCAAATACAAACGTTGGTTGAACAATAGTATCTTCACATTTATCTTCAAAGAAATTATTAATAATATGTCCAACGGTTGTATCATGGTCGTTGACAGTCACATGATGTTCTTTAGCTAAAGCTTTTGCTTCTTCATAAGACATTTCTTGCCAGAAATCAACGCCAGTCGTTTCTTTAATAATATCTACCATATGAACACGACGCCATTCTGATTCTAAATCAATCGTTTGATCGTCATATTCCAATACACCAGAGCCTAATACTTTATTAGCCACATGTTTAATTAATGATTCTGTTAAATCCATGACATCCGTAAAAATACTGTATGCAGTATATACTTCTAACATAGTAAATTCAGGGTTATGTGTTGTATCCACACCTTCATTACGGAATACACGACCAATTTCGTAAACTTTCTCAAAACCACCAACTACAAGACGTTTTAGATGTAATTCTAAAGCGATTCGTAAATATAATTCCATATCTAAGGCGTTATGGTGTGTAATAAATGGTCTGGCATTTGCTCCACCTGCGATATTATGTAAAACCGGTGTTTCAACTTCCATATAATCATTGTCATCTAAATAACGACGGATTTCTGAGATGATTTTAGATCGATTCACAAAACGTTCACGACTCTCATCATTACTAATTAAGTCTAAGTATCGTTGACGGTAGCGTTGTTCTATATTCGCTAAACCATGATATTTATCAGGCAATGGACGTAAAGCTTTAGTTAATGGAGTGAAAGACGTTGCACGAACGGATAATTCACCCGTATTTGTCTTGAATAAATATCCTTCAACACCAACGATATCCCCCAAGTCAGCTTGTTTGTACCAATCATAGCTTTCTTCACCAATCATATCCTTACGTACATAAAGTTGAATACGGCCTTTCATATCTTGAATATGGGCAAATCCTGCTTTTCCTTTACCACGTTTAGACACCATACGTCCTGCAACTTTTACGTTAATTTTTTCAGCTTCTGATAATTCTTCTTTAGTAAGGTGATCAAATTCACTTACGATATCTACTGAATAGTGTGTTCTTGTAAAACCAGCATCAAATGGGTTGACGCTATCTGATTCTAACATTGAAGTCATCTTTTCACGACGAACTAATAGTTGGTCATTTAACTCTTCATGTGTTTGTTCTTGATTATCACTCACGTTATTCACTCCTCATTTACTTTATTACTTCTCTTAAAAATTAAAGCACATCTAACAAACAAATACAATGCTTGTCTTTATTATCTATATTAGGCTTCTTCTACTAATGCAGTCAATTCCTCTTCACTAAACAGATAGGCTTCATTACAGTAATGACAGACTACTTCTGCTCCATGATCTTCGTCAATCATTGCCTGAATATCGTCTTTGCCTAATAATTTTATTCCATCAGAGAAACGTTCCTTCGAACAATGACAGTTAAAGCGGACATCTAAATAATCTAAAATCTTAGAATTACCTTCGCCAACTAATCTATCTAGTAATTGTTCTACAGTTAGACCGCTATTTAATAGATCAGATACCCGACCTAAATTATTAATTTTACCTTCTAAAGCAGAGATAGTTTCTTCTGTTGCCCCTGGCATGACTTGAATCATAAAGCCGCCGGCTTGTGCAACAATATCCCCTTTATCAACTAAAACACTTAGTCCAATAGATGAAGGCGTTTGTTCTGACACCGCCATATAATAGGTAAAGTCTTCTGCAAGCTCCCCACTGATTAATGGCACTTGGCCTGTGTAAGGTTCGTAGTTTTCAATTTGTTTACTAACTTTTAAGAACCCTGGTAAGCCTACAGCACCTTTGACATCAATTTTGCCTTCTTCATTTGAATCTAAGGCAACTTGTGGGTTATTTACAAAACCTCTCAAGTTCATTTTTGCATCACTTGTCACTAGGATTCGACCTATTGGTCCTTCCCCTGTGACATCTGCAGTTATTTGGTCATTCCCTTTTAAATTCGCAGCGAGTAAGGCCGTCCCAATTAACGTTCTCCCTAATGCAGCTGTTGCAGTGCGCCAAGTATCGTGACGTCTTCTTGCTTCTTCAACTGTATTTTTCGCATCAATTACATACACTTTAACTTGCCCATCAAAGGCAAGCGCACGTAATAATTTATCAGTCATATGTTCATTCCTCCATGAAAATTCCATGTTGCATTGTAATGTATTCCCTTTTTATTTTCAACTAACATATAATACCACACATTCTTTAGTGAAATCATCATCAAATGGTCTTTTCTCACTTTCACATATCTTACCACCAAGTCAGTGAAAATACACAGAATATAAAGAAGCTCTCCAAGATTTCACTTGTAAGAGCTTTGTTTTATTTATTCTTTTATATAGTCTCTTAAACTCCATGATTCACTGTAGTAACTTGAGTCAATCACTTTCAGTTTGTCTGAAATCAGAGGTTCAAACTCCATCCAATCTAAGATATCTTTTTCTAAGTCTAATCCTTGAGCAATTTCTGTTAGCACGAGTTTTGAATTTTTATTAATTTCAAATACAGCTCTGTCCGTTACAATGATGATTTCTTTGCCATTAGCAATGGCTTCTTTACTTGAGAATGTAATATGCGACAAGGCAGATTTAAACTTCTTATCGACACCTGCGTGATTAATGACGAGTTGCCCATTCTCTACGCTAGTTTCCCCTTTAACAGTAAAGGTCCCAATAAAGATTATTTTTGAAGCACTTGCTGAAATATCGATCATACCACCTGGACCAATGAGCATATCTCCAATTTGTGTAGTATTCATATTCCCATTAACATCCATCTGACCAAAGCCCAACACAGTTGTATCTATGCCACCCCCGTGATAATAATCAAACATATCTAATGTATTGATAATCGCATCTGCATTATAGTTCGTACCATAATTATAATCTGAGGCTGTCATTCCACCGATTGCACCTAAGTCTGTGTTCAGAGTGAACTGTTCTAATAGATTGGCCTCATTAATTAACCGTGACACTTTATCTGCCATTCCAACGCCAATATTGATAAAACTGTTTGGCTTTAACTCTCGCACCGCCCGTCTTGCGATTACTGTTTTGTTATCGAGGGGTAACTTCCGACTCTTCACTTTTGGTGTTCTAATTTCATTGGATAAGAGCGGACTATACTGGGTCATAAAGGTTTGTTGATGGTATTCTGGTTTAGCTTTTACAACATAATCAACAAGTACACCTGGTACGTCAACTTCTTTAGCTGGGAGCGTTCCAGTTGCTACGACGTCCTCAACTTGAGCAATGACAATTCCACCCGCGTTCTTTGCTGCCATCGCAAGTGTGAGTGCTTCGAGTTTCAAAGGCTCATGAATAAATGATAAGTTTCCTTTAGGATCTGCATAGGTCGCTTTGATAAAAGACACATTGATGGGTAAAGGTTTAAAATACAACCATTCTTCCCCCTTTACTTTAGTAACTTCTACCAATTCTTCGGCTGCTTTTGCACGGTCATTAATGCGCCCACCCTCTTGGCGAGGATCTACAAACGTTCCAATACCAACTTTACTCCACACACCCGGCCCTTTCGCTGCTGCATCTCGGTAGAGTTTACCAATGATTCCTTGTGGGAGCATATACAATTCATACTGATTTGCTAGAGCAGCTTTTGCTGATAAAGGCGCCCCACTCATGTGCGTTCCGATAAAACGCTTTAACAAGCCGGGTTCAAGCAAGTAATCCATACCTGTTCCTTCGCCACGACTTATTCCAGCCACAGCCATTAAAGTAACATCTTTTGGATGTTGATGTTTTTTGTAGTAGGCACCCAGTTCTTTTAATAGCTCTTCTGGCATACCTCCTAAACCATATGTCGTCGTTGCAAGCTGAGCTTGATCTGGAACATATTGCATGACATCTTTTACTGATATTTCTTTTGTATCCATCTATACACCTCTTAAATTGTTGTTAAAAAAGTAGACTCAGTGGTTGCCACTCAGTCTACTCAATGAATTTTTATTTAGTTGACCTTTAATTCGCTTAATTTGAATTTAATTGTGTCATACGTGTGTGCACTTGATTAAAGTCTTTGAGCATTTCAGTGAAGATATCTGATACCGGTTTAATCTCATGGATTCGACCAATACCTTGTCCCATACTTAACTGTGAACCATCGATATCCCCATCTTTCATCGCTTCATAAGAGCGTCTACCTGAAATTAATGGCATCAACTCTTCTAAAGTCGCTCCATTCGCTTCTGCTTTAAGAATATCTTGAGCCATCTTATTATTAGCGACGCGCATCGCATTGCGAAGTGACTTCATTGTTAAGACTGTCCCATACTCTGGAACGGATAATAGGGCTTGGCGATAAGCATCAGATGCATTCACTTCAGGCGTCGCTAGGAACCGAGTGGACATTAACACACCGTCCACTCCTAATGCCATGGCAGCATACATACTCTTACCATCAACAATCCCTCCAGCTGCAAGAACAGGTACATCCAATTCTTCAGCTGCTTTTGCCCAAAGGATTTGACCACTGACTTGATCTAAGCCTGGATGTCCACCGCCTTCTGCTCCAACCATTGTAATGATATCCGCGCCATCGGATTGAGCCGCTAAAGCGTGTCGAATTGACGTTACTTTATGGATGACAATAATGCCTGCATCTTTCAGTGGTTTAATGAATTTGTCCGGTCTTTGTCCTGAGGTTTCAACAACCGGTACCTTTTCTTCAATTAATACTTGAATATAATCATTAATGACCGCTGGCATCACAACTTCTGGCACTAAAGAAATATTAAAGGCAAAAGGCTTATCAGTTAAACTGCGCACTTTTTGAATTTCTTCTCGCAAGGCATCAACATCTGGAAAAGCCATCGCTGGAACAATTCCTAATCCCCCTGCATTAGATACCGCTGAAGCTAACTCCGCTAGCGACATATATTGCATGGCTCCTTGAATAATTGGGTACTTAATATTTAATAGTTCAGTGACTCTTGTTTGCATCGAATCATCTCTCCTTCATTTTTCGATGATGATAGAGCGATGATTTCAAACAAATAACAAACTATTTCCTGTTAAGTTTTGTTACCCGTTCCTAGCTCATATCTAATCATCTAATAAAAAATCGTATTTTAATGTATCATTTTCAAAATGGAAATTATTATATATAGATTGAAAAACAAAATCTTCCACTTTAGAATAATGCTTCTTCTTCTCTCGCATTAATGTCGGGATATACGGAATTGGATCCTCAAAACGCTTTTCTACTACACCCATTTGGTTTAGTCTTGAAATAAACATACTAAAGTAAACTGTCGGTAAAAGAGCGATTAATTCGTTGTAGATCACTGTTTCTATCATATAATCCCAAGAACTTGAGGTAAATAATTGCTTTGCTGTACTGTTATTTTCTTTTAATTTGTCTTCTACAAAATAATAGACGGCATCTTTTTTGTTATAGGTTACATAATGATAGCTGTCTAAGTGGTTCCATTTTAGTAAACGTTTTGTAACGAGTGGATGATCTGGTCCCATAAAGGCGACCACTTCAGTTCGAACTAAGGGATGTACTTCATATTTTGACGTATTAAAATCTTTCGGCGGTGCTAGAACTGCGATATGAATAACATTATCTTCTAGCATCTGTTGTAATTCATTCGTGCCTGCTTCAACAATTTCGATATGTGCATCTGGATTCTCTATCAGAAAGCGAGGTATAAACTTATTAAAGAAAAAACGTAAATACGTTGGGTGAATCCCAATTTTTATCGTCCCTTTTTGGAATAAAGATTCTCTTTCAATGACATGTTCAAGTCCATTATATTGATTTAATACTTTTAATGCTGATTGATACACATGCATTCCAGAATCAGAAACATTCACAATTCGCCCATTTTTTCGATTGAATAAAGAAACTCCCTGTTGATGTTCAAAGTTTTTAATAAACTGACTCAACGCTGACTGAGAAACATATAAATTCTCAGCCGCGACAGTCAGGTTACAATCTGATTGAACAATTTCTACAAAATATTGCATTTGACTAATTTCCATCATTCTAAGCACCTCAAATTCTTAATATATCTGGATAGTATTGTATGCTTACAGTGTATCACAGCAATACTAATTTCCTTTGAATTTTGGTTGCCTTTTACTTAAAAATGCTGCAACCGCTTCAGAATGATCATCACTTAACGAACTAGCCCTCATATACTTCGCTTCTAAAAGGTTCGTATCATCCATTTGAGGATATAAGATACTCGCTAATAATGCTTTTTGGTGCGCTATTGTTTGAGTCGGCCCATGAGCTAGCTTTTGAGCTAATGCTTGGGCTTCATCAAGTAAATCTTCATCTGCAACTTTACTATAAGCGAGGCCATATTCGACTGCCAATTCCGCATCAATCGGTTCATTCAACATAATATGTTTCATCGTTCGGTATGATCCTAAAGCTTGTTGTAAATTGTACATCAAACCAGTATCTCCCGGGAAAGCCATATTAATAAACGCCGTAAGTAAGCGACTCTGAGTCCCCATCACAATGAAATCACATGATAATGCGAGTCCTAAGCCTGCTCCTGCAGCCACACCATTAATGGCTGCAATCACGGGTTTTTAATTTTGTCGGATACTTCGAACCATTTCTCCTGTTTTAAGGACACCGTCTTCTGGTATTCCTTGTCCGGTATCAATGAGGTGTTGGAAGTATTTAACATCTCCTCCTGCACAGAAATACTTTCCTGCACCTGTTAAGATAACCGCCTTTACTTCTGGATTTTGATCGATATCTGCCATTACATCAATAATTTCTTGATACGTCGTTTCTGAAAAAGCATTTCCATACTCTTCTCGATTAATTGTAACGGTCGCGACTTGGTTCTCTATTGTGTATAGAATCGTTTGATACATTACTTATCTCCTTACTTTCATTGATTAAGGTTTAGTACTAATGAATATATTCAAAAATACCTGCAGCACCCATACCGGCTCCGATACACATTGATACCATTCCATATTTCGAACCTTTACGTTTACCCATCTCGGCTAATAAGCGTGATGTCAGCACGGCTCCGGTTGCACCCAGTGGATGTCCTAAAGCAATTGCTCCTCCGTTAACGTTTGTAATATTTGTGTTTATTCCTAATTCACGAATTGAAGCTAGCGCTTGAGAAGCAAAGGCTTCGTTTAATTCGATTAAGTCCAAATCTTCTAGTTTTAAGCCCGTTAATTCTAAAACTTCTGGAATAGCATAGGCTGGTCCGATCCCCATATATTTCGGATCGACTCCTACAGCTTTATAACCAACAAAGCGGGCGATTGGCTTCATGCCTAATTCTTTTACCTTTTCGCCTGACATGATGACAACAAAACTTGCGCCGTCACTTACTTGCGATGATGTTCCTGCAGTGACAGATCCGTCTGCTTTAAAGATTGTTCTTAGTTTCCCTAAAGTTTCAGTTGTTGATTCTGGACGAATTCCTTCATCTTTGTCGAATTTTACCTCTTTAACTTGAGGTCCATTTTTTGTGTATTCAACTTTATGTGTTGTTACGGGGATGATTTCATCATCAAAGCGTCCTTCTGTTTGTGCAGCATGTGCACGTTGATGACTTTGCACTCCAAATTCATCCTGATCTTCTCGAGTGACATTATATTTAGTTGCGACATTTTCAGCAGTGAGTCCCATTGGATACGAAACACCTGAATCTTCTGCTTGTAGTGTAGGGTTGTTTGTTACTTCATTGCCTCCCATTGGGACTGAACTCATGAACTCAACTCCACCTGCTACCAATACTTCTGATTGACCAGCCATAATGGCATTTGCAGCAATGGCAATCGTTTGTAATCCTGATGAGCAGTAACGGTTCACTGTCTGTCCTGCAACAGAGTAAGGTAATCCTGCTCTTAAAGCAATCGTACGAGCAAAATTCATACCTTGAATTCCTTCTGGGAAGGCACAACCAACAATCACATCTTCGATAAGCGCTGGATCAAAGTCGCCATCAACACGATCGATGACACCCTTTAATACTTCAGCTGCAATATCATCTGGACGGTCGTTGGCAAGGGTTCCATTCGCTTTTCCTTTTCCAATAGCCGAACGTCCATAAGCAACGATATAAGCATCTTGCATAATTAATTCATTCCTTTCAAGTTTCCGTATTAATTTCTTAACGGTTTGCGCGCTTGTAACATATGCGAAATTCGTTCGAATGTCTTTTGATTTTTACTTAATTTTAGGAAATGTTGTTTCTCAAGATGTTGTAACCATTCTTGATTAACATAGGTTCCTTCTGGGAGCTCTCCACCTGTCATTACATCTGCAATCGCAAGTCCTAACTCCATGTCATAATCACTAATAAAGTGTCCTAGGCGCATTGAATCTAATTGCCCTTCGACCACTGCTTTAAAGTTTGTTCCTAAGGCTGGGAAGTTAACTTTTGTTCTTTGAATGTAATTTACTTTAGTTAAATAAGTTAATTTCTCAATGGCTACGTCCACAACTTTATCCGCATTCATAATAATGTCATCTGACCCTCTTAAGTAATATTTACGACGGGCTTCATAAGCACTCATTGAAACATCTCCAGATGCAATACGTGTAATAACTGCACCTAAAGTCTTCATCTTACTTGCTTTTTGCTCGTCTCGAGTCATCACGCGTTCTGTTAATTCTGCTAGGCCGCCGCCACCAGGAATAAGTCCTACACCGACTTCAACTAAACCGATATAACTTTCTGCCGCTGCTACAACATAAGGAGAGGCTAACATTAGTTCGGCTCCACCACCTAAAGCGCGTCCTCTAACTGCTGTAACAATCGGTTTACTACTGTAGCGAACGCGGTTCACTGCTTCATGTAACTCGCTTATTGTTTTACCTATTAAAGTATCGACTTCCTCGAGTTCTATGGCTTTCTTCATCATATTCAAGTTAGCTCCCGGACTAAAATGTGGTCCATCCGAGTAAATAACCATTCCAGAATAATGACCTGACTCTAACTCGTCTACAGCTTTTATCAGCCCTTTTGTTAATCCTTCATCAATGGTGTTGTTTGGTGTATGGAACTTGAATAATAATTGATCCGTGTTTATTACACTTAATGTTGTATCGTCATCTTTCCAAATTTCTTTCTCTATACGATCTTCAATCGGTGTAATATTTTCAAGTACTTCGCCTTCCTTATAGAAGCTTTCTGTTCTATTTGCTACCCATTCAGGTAATTCCCCTACTTCTGCTTGGATTCTTTCTTTCACACGGTCAAAGCCCATTAAATCCCACAGTTGGAAAGGTCCGACTTTCCAGTTAAAGCCCCAAACCATTGCACGATCAATGTCTTTATAATCTTTTGCCGCTTTAGGAACATTATTTGCCGCATAGAAAAATGTGCTTCTCAAAGTTTTCCATAAGAATTTACCCGCTTTGTCTTCTGCATTAAAGATAACATCTAAGTTTTCTTTTAAGTCACGTCCAAAATGAGATAATATTTCTAATTGAGGTTTGCTTGGCTCGACGTACTCCATAGTTTCGGGATCTAATACTAGACGTTTACGTCCTTCTTTTTTGTAGAATCCATAACCTGCTTTATTTCCCAAAGCTCCTTTTTCTAATAGTTTTGGTAAAAGCGATGAATTGTTGAAGTAAGGTTGCTCACTAGGATCTTTCATTAATCCACCTACAACAAAGGCAGCAATATCATTTCCGACTAAGTCTGATAAACCATAAGTTCCTGTTCGAGGTCTTCCAATTGCTTTACCTGTTAAAGCATCCACCTCAACAATTGATAAGCCGTTACGCTCTGCACGGTACATAATGTCTGCCATCGCATGTGTTCCTGTTCTATTGGCGATAAAGGCTGGGACATCATTAGCAATCACAACACCCTTTCCTAAGACATCTTCTGAGAATTGTTTAACTACTTCTACCGTTTCTTCAGATGTATTCTTCGTTGGAATAATTTCTAATAATTTCATATAGCGCGGTGGATTGAAGAAATGCATCCCTAAGAAACGTTCTTGTTCGCCGCTTTCGAACACTTTAGCAATTGCTTCAATTGGGATTCCAGATGTATTTGTTGCTAGAATTGCTTCTTCTTTAGCGACCTGTTTAATCTTTGTCCAAATATCGTGCTTGATTTTAATATCTTCTTTAACAGCTTCAATAAAGATATCTGAATCTGATGGTTCCACTAAATCATCAGCAAAATTTCCATAAGATAAGTTCCCTTCGAAATTTAAATCATATAACATCGATTTCTTTTTGTTTGTAATTCTGTCATAACCCGCTTTAGATAGTTTATTACGATCTTCTTCGTCAATTACAACGTCTAATAATTGCACTTTAATCCCTGCATTTACAAGTAGGGCTGCAATTTGACTTCCCATGACACCTGCACCTAATACGGTTGCTTTTCTAATTGTCATTATTATTTCCCTCCAAAATATATCGTTTTACTTTAAAAGTGACTCAGCCATTTCCAAATTTGTTTGGAAATGACTGTCACTTGATAAATATTAGTTAAATGCTGATTGTCCAGTCATTGCTCGTCCAATTACTAAGGCATTAATTTCGTGTGTACCCTCATATGTATAAACAGCTTCTGCATCAGAGAAGAATCTTGCGATATCGTAATCGACAACAATTCCGTTCCCCCCACAAATTCCACGACCCATTGCTACAGTCTCACGTAAGCGAAGAGCATTAATCATCTTACCTACTGAAGTAACGATTTCATTGTAGTCACCATTCTCTTGTTGGCGAGCAATTTGTGAACAAAGGGCCATTGCAGATGTTACGTTTGCTTGCATCATCGCTAATTTCTCTTGAACTAATTGGTAATTTGAGATGTCTTTTCCAAATTGTTTACGTTCAGTTACATATTTAAGGGTTGCTTGAAGTGCACCTGCCATCGCTCCTGTCGCCATGAAAGCTACGCCTGCACGAGTTGAGTAAAGAACTTTAGCAATATCCTTGAAACTATTGATGTTTTGTAGACGATCACTTTCATCAACTACGACATCTTTTAAGTGAATATTTGCGTTTGGTACAATACGAAGTGCAATTTTATTTTCAATAACGTCAATATCTAATCCTTCTTGACCTGCTTTGACGATAAAGCATTTTGGTTTGTTTGTTTCTTCGTCTCTTGCATAAACTGGGATTAAGTCAGCGACTGATGCCCCACCAATCCAACGTTTAGCTCCATTAAGAATCCATTTGTCACCTTCACGACGTGCTGTCGTATCTAAACCCCACGCAACGTCAGATCCATGATCAGGTTCTGTTAAAGCGAAGCAAGTACGTAATTCATGACTCGCTAATTTAGGGACATATTTTTGAACTTGCTCTGGACTACCTCCAAATAAGAAAGAATTAAACCCTAATCCTGAGTGAACTCCCATTAAAGTGTTTAATGATACGTCGAATCTCGACATAGCAAAGGCGAAGAAAAATTGGAATAATTGACTCGTTTGTTTCTTACCTTCTCGCCCTTCGAATAATAAGGGGTTTGTATAGTATCCTAATTTACCGATATCTTCAAAAAATCCTTCTGGCACTTCAGCATCAACCCAAGCTTGATTAACTACTGGACGATACTTTGTTTCTAGCAGCTCCACTAACTGTCTTAAAAACTCAACTTCTCCATCTGTTAAACCTTCGCTAATGTTTAAAATATCCTCAGGGAATAATTGTTTTAATACTTCTTTTCTGTTGTCCATTTTTAATTGCCTCCTAAAATTTTCAATAACATGTATTACTTACACAAAAATGATAACGTTTACAATTCATATAATACGCTGTTAATTAGACCCCGTGAAATAACGGAACCTTATCTTATACATTAGAATGCTTAATAAAGAAGCGTATTATTATTTTTGCTCATTTAAACGGTTGAGTTATTAGCACAACTAATAACTTTCATAAGAACTACATGGGTAAACGGCTGTCCTGAGCGGAAGTTTATCATTGTGTATTATGTAAACTTAATAGACAGCATAAAAAAATCCCGACTATTCAGCCGGGACTTCAACCTTAAATATTCAATTCATCAGTTATTGTTGATTTTGCATAGTCATTCATCATCTTCCCTAGTTCTAGACGATCTGGCTTTCCAACAGAGTTTACTGGAATTTCATCAATCTCTAAGTATAGTTTTGGTACTTTATAACCTGCAAGGTTTTTCAAGCAGTATTCATCTAAGACTTCTCTGTAATTATCTGAACCGAGGGCTTCTTTATTCAGCATGATAGCCGCAGATACAGATTCACCAAATTTAGGATGTTCATATCCTAAGACAATTGCTGAACGAATGAGAGGATGTTGACTTAGAATAGCTTCGACTTCTGATGGTAGCACGTTTTCTCCACCTGTAATAATTAATTCTTTCAGGCGGTTAACAATCGTTATTTCACCTAATTCATTAATAAAGCCCATGTCTCCGGTTCTAAAGAAGCCATTATGAAAGGCTTTTTCATTCTCTTCTGGTAAATTCCAATAGCCTGGGGTAACATTTTTACCTTTAACGATTAATTCACCAATGTCTCCCACTGGAACTTCCTCTAAATCTTCATTGACAATTTTCGCATCGACAAACATTAGCGCTTGACCAATAGATTGTGGGTTGTTCACCGCGTATTCGTATTTATTAAATGTTAATAATGGTGCTTCAGTTAAACCATAGGCATTAATTATAATTTTACCCATTTGTTGGAATACTTTTTGTACCGCTGGTAATGGCGGTGATCCTCCTGACACAAGCAACTCAATATTCATAACATTCTCAGGTTTAAATTCCGGATGAGCAATAATTGCATAATACATCGTTGGAATTAAAACTAAAACCGTCGGTTCATACTTTACAATCCAATCATTAATCGTCTCATGATTGAAGTATCTTTCTAATACAACCGTTCCACCTACCATTAACATTGGGATAACAATATCAATAAAACCTAAGATATGGAACATAGGCGCACTCGCAATTGTTTTCCAATCACTCGTCATATTCCAAGATAAGTTTTGATTAAAACTATTATTTAAATAACTTTCATGCGTGTGTATAACACCTTTAGGTCTCCCTGTTGATCCACTTGTATAAATTAACATAGCGATATCTTGTAAGTCTAAATTAACACTCTCAAATGGTGTATAATTCTCAAGATTCACGATTTCATTATATTCCGGTCCATCAACATTGTATTTAATAAATTCCTGCGGAACTTCAGTCAGTCGTTCAAGATGATTAGTTGCGTAAACGATATATTCTAAACCAGCATCTTTAACTACTTTTCCAATTTCGATCGGTTTTAATCTCCAATTAAGTGGAACAAAAACAGCCCCAATTTTTATCGCAGCCAACAGAAAATCAATAATGGCAATATCATTCGGGACAAAGGTACCAATACGGTCTCCTCGTTTAACTCCTTCATTCTCCACTAAATGTCGTGCTAACATTTCAGCACGTTGATTTAGTTGTTCATAAGTAAATTCCGTTTGTTTAATAGGATCAATTACAGCCACCTTGTCAGGTGTGTCAATCGCACGCGTTTTTATCCAATCCAAATTCATTGTCTTATTCTCCTTAGACTTTAAATTTGTAAACGCTATCATTTTTTGTTACTTTCATTTTACTAAAGATAATCGATTTGTCTAGTGTTTTATTGCTTATTATAAATTTTTATATGTGTTTCACTCTCAATTTCCCCACATTCTTTCGTTAGAAACCCCAACATATCAGTCTTTTTATTAACATATTTCTAAATTGAAAAAACAAAAAAATCGACTATCCAAAATGGATAATCGATTTCTTTCATGAATTATAAATCTCTGTCTTGATTAATGTGAGAATTTCTTTCTTCTGTGTCATCAGATGGTACTTCATCTGGTTCAACATAAGTTGTCTCTTCTTCAGCACGATCATAAACATCTGAATGATTTTCATCATCTTTTGCTTTTTCTTTCGCATCTTTGAAGCTATCAGGTTCATCTGGTAATTCTGGTTTATCCTTTGAATCTGTATCTTCAGGCGCAGGCATTTCGCCTGTTTCGAATAAAGATTTGATCGCTCTTTGATCTAATGTTTCGATTTCTAATAACTTTTCAGCAATAGTATTCAACTGTTCACGGTGTTCATTAATAATATTATGTGCATCAGTTAACGCTTTGTCTGTAATACGACGAATTTCTGAGTCGATTTCATAAGCAATTTGTTCAGAATATGTCACACTTTGACCATATTGACGGCCAGCAAAAGGTTTTTGATTCCCTTCATATTGAACAGTTCCTAATTTTTCAGACATACCATATTCTGTAATCATTGAACGAACAATTTGAGTCGCTTGTTGGAAGTCATTACTTGCCCCAGTTGATTGGTGATTAAACACAATCTCTTCAGCAGCACGTCCTCCAAGTAAACCAACAACTTGTTCGTATAATTCTTTCTCAGTAATGATATATTGATCTTCTTTAGGAAGCATAATTGCATATCCACCTGCACGTCCACGAGGAACGATTGTTACTTTATGAACGACACGCGCATCGCTTAATACCATACCAACAATTGTGTGTCCTGCTTCGTGATAAGCAACGGTTTCGCGTTGTTTCACTGACATTTCACGGTTTGTTTTAGCTGGTCCAGCAATGACACGGTCATGTGCTTCATCAATATCTTCTGCATGGATAGATGTATGATCAACACGAGCAGCAATTAAAGCCGCTTCGTTTAGTAAGTTTTCTAAATCCGCACCAGAGAAACCTGGTGTTTGTTGTGCGATTACTTTTAAATCTACATCATTAGCTAATTGCTTGTTACGTGAGTGAACTAATAAGATTTCTTCACGCCCTTTAACATCAGGGTTACCAACTAGAATTTGTCTATCAAAACGACCCGGACGCAGTAAAGCAGGGTCTAAAACATCAGAACGGTTAGTTGCAGCCATAACGATAATACCTTCGTTACCTTCGAAACCATCCATCTCAACAAGTAATTGGTTAAGTGTTTGTTCACGTTCATCGTGTCCTCCACCCATACCAGCTCCACGTTGACGACCTACGGCATCAATCTCATCAATGAAGATAATCGATGGTGCATTTTTCTTAGCATTTTCGAATAAGTCTCTTACACGACTCGCCCCAACACCGACAAACATCTCAACGAATTCAGAACCTGAGATACTGTAGAATGGAACGCCTGCTTCACCAGCAACAGCTTTAGCTAGTAACGTTTTACCAGTACCAGGAGGCCCTTCTAAAAGAACACCAGCGGGTATACGCGCACCTAACTTTGTAAAGCGATCTGGATCTTTTAAGAACTCAACCACTTCAACTAATTCTTGTTTCTCTTCTTCTGCACCTGCAACATCAGAGAAACGTACTTTGACTTTTTGTTTTGAAACGTCTTTTGATTTAGATTTTCCAAAGTTCATCACGCCTTTTCCGCCGGCAGAACCTTGTTGAGTCATTGAATAAATTAAGAAGAATGTCGGGATTAATAAGATTAAGAATGGTAAGAAACTTAACCATAATCCTGCACTTGATTCCGGAATTGTTTGAATTGTAGTATCATTCTCTAAAGCAACATCCGTCACCATATTCAACGTTGCATCATTACCTAAAATAGTTGTTTCAAATAAACTTACTTCATTAGATCCTTGTATAACTTGTAAAAAGTTATCTTCCTCTTGCTCAACAGTTTCATTAGGCGTTCGGTATTCCCCACGAACTGAATACGCCCCAGATCCGATTTGAATTTCAAAAGTTTCAATGTTTCCACTTTCTAATTCACTCATAAATTCAGACGATGATATCTCTTCAGTTTGCCCAGCATAACCTAGGTTACCTGAGAATACTTGAAACATACCAATAATCGCTAAAAATATTAGGATGTAGGGTAAAGTTCCCCGAAAGAAATTACGATTCGGGTTTGGATTTCGATTATTCATTTATCTATCTCCTCCTTGCATACATATTATTATGTATCTTAGTTATAATAGCATAATTGAGCGGATTTACACTACAATATTGCTTTTTCATTGAATTTAAAATTATTGATAAATCTCAGGTTTTAGTACACCGATGTATGGTAAGTTACGATATTTTTGTTCAAAGTCAAGACCGTATCCAACCACGAATTCGTCTGGTACCTCTAAGCCTACGTAATCTGGAATAATATCTTTCATTACGCGGCGCTCTGGTTTATCTAATAACGTACATACTTGAACAGATGCAGCTTTACGATATTTGAATAAATCCACTAAGTACTTCAATGTGCGACCTGTGTCGATAATGTCTTCCACGACTAGAACGTGACGTCCTTCTAGATGTGTGTCTAAATCTTTAATGATTTTTACTTCTCCAGAAGATTCAAATGCATCACCGTAACTTGATACATCCATGAAATCAATCTCTAAATAGACATCCATTGCTCGAACAATATCTGCCATAAAAATTGAAGCCCCACGTAGTATTCCAACAACTACAACCTCTTTGTCTTTATATTCTTTCGTTAACTGTTCACCTAAGCGATTCACAGTTTCTTGAATCTCCTCGCGGGTTACTAATACTTCTTTTATGTCTTGTTCTAACATTTAGTTTCTCCTTTATTTTGTATTATCATCTATTCTTAACGCCGATTCTCATCCTTCTACTTATAAATAAAAGCGAAAGCGTCATATTATTGATGTTATGAAGTAAATGTTACCATAATTTCAAGAAATATTCTCGCTTTTTTGATATATAAATACATGAGTTTGCTTTTCTTCCAAATTAATGTAAGTTTTATCCTTACTAATCGGTGGCAACATTCCTAGTATCGTCCCTTCACTATTTTCAATAACCCAATAATCTTCACGTTTTGATTTTGGTATTTTTTGATCGATCATGATTCGTGATACTTTCTTATGATAACTTGTTCCATCCGGTCGACGCAAAGTTAACGTGTCTCCATTCTTTCGATGGCGTAATGTTATACTTGGTCTTCCTTCAGCTAAAGATAAAGGTATTTCAACATACAGATTTTTCTTTAAATCTGTCGCAATCGCATCAATATCAAATACACCCGCTAATTCTTTCTCACTCAATTCGTACCAGTGATTAAACTGCTCAATCTTAATCTCACTTTGCTTAGCTACTTCACTGTCGTAATCTTGAGGTTGTATCCAAATATAATCGTATTCTCTTAATGCCACCCAGTTATTCGCTATATTAATCAACATATTCGGAGCATCTGTTTGTCTAATGAGTTGTTCTAATTGCTTAACAGCCGCTTTATTATAAGTTTGAATTTGGTGAATTAGTCTTTCTTCCAAAAAAATAGCTAAGTATACTTGCATTAAATCCTCAGATAATTCTAGAAACTTAGGGACATATAAAAGCCATCGTCCCTGTGACAATTGCATCAACAGTTCGGGTTCTTTCTGTAAATACTGCTTGAAGTGCGCATCATAGCTTGCCTCCAACTGCTGTGATAGAAGAAGTAAATTAGATAAGAACTGCGGATTTTCTTCTTCAAAAAAAGGCAACATCTTATATCTCATACGATTACGCATATAAGTCATATCCGTATTCGTTTGATCTTCATTATAAGGGATATGATGTTCTTTAGCATATTCAATGATTTTTTCCTTTTTAGTTGAACTTAGTGGTCTTAAGACACGAACAGACTTCGAATATTTCGTCGAAGTAGTCAATATACGTTGGTAGTTAGAGCGAATTCCGCGAACACCTCGTAAGGAAGTCCCTCGGATTAAACGCATTAATACGGTTTCACCTAAATCATTCAAATGATGTGCTGTCATTAAGGTATCGCTATTTGTCTTAACCATGATATCTCCAAAGAATTGGTAACGAGCATCTCTCGCATTGGCTTCAACATTCACTGAAGCTGGTTTGTCCCAGTGACTAATAAAGTAAGTTAACTTATACTTTTGGGCGTACTCTTTTACCAATTGGGCATCTTGGTCACTTTCTTCTCTTAATCGATGATTAAAGTGGGCAACAATTATTTCTTTTCTTTCTTCTTTTGGTAATTGTTCATTTATTTGAAGCATGATTGTCAATAATACCATTGAATCTATGCCTCCAGAGACGGCAAGTAAAATACGCTTACTCTTAAACCATTCGGGCCATTCATTCAATAATTGTTTGACGTTATATAATAAATCACACATTCATCAGCACCTCGCTTTCTCAGTAACGAAGTATATTTTAACACGATTAGAAATAAAGTATAGAATAAATATATTAACTATACATTAATTGTATTAAACTTTCGTCATTATTTTTTTGGAACTCTGGGAGTGTCAATAATTATGTGTAAATGAAGTACTCCTTCTATAAAATCGATTTATTAATTTGTTAATCTTTCAAACATTTTTTCTAGCTCTGCTTCAGCTTGTTGGAAGCCGCGGTGAATCCGTGTC
>NZ_JBGQRB010000018.1:0-42456 GCF_045528645.1 Ruoffia sp. FAM 20857 | reverse complement strand
GATGAGACTAAAAAGTTTTTCTTTAGCTTAGAAAATCGATTAAAATATTTTAATTTCGATAAAGTGATCCAAAATTGAAAAATAACGACTAGAATAACTCAATATTTAAAAGTATGAATTATTCAGGAAAATGATAATTTCGACACTTTACCGTTTAAAGCGACACTATGGGAACTCAAAGTATCGCTTTCTACATAATTCCTCCAAAAAATCAGAAACCTCAACAAAAAAACAAGCCCACCTGGGCTTGTCTAATTAGGAAGTTAATCTTATGGCTAATAATTATTGGTTAGCTACGTCTACAATCGCTTGTAAGTAACCTGAAGTATCAGCTAAAGTTGAACCTGATACAACATCAGCAACGTTTCCTTCTTCGCCTAAGTCTTGTAACTCAGCAACCGCTTCTTCTAATTCAGCCGTAGTTTTACCAGCAGCGAATTGAGTAATTGCTTGTAAGTTTTCTGCGTATGGAACAGTTGATCCAGCAATGTCAGTCATTAATTGAGAGTATGCTTCAGAGTTTTCTAATTTAGAAACTAAAGTCACTCCTTCAGCGATACCTTCACCAAATGGAGCGTCCGCGTTTGGAACACCTGACCATTGATCACCTTCAACAAATTGGAACTCGTCTAAAGCAGCAGCAACAACTTTATCACCATCTACTGCTGTAGTAACGATTGCGAATGATTGGTCACCATGTGGTGCAGCTACGGCTTGTTTTAATTCTAAATTAGCAGCATCTGCTTCAGCACCAGTGAATTCAGTACCTTCGTTAGCAGCGTCAATGATGGCTTGTAAGTAACCAGCTGAGTCAGCTAAAGTTGCACCTGATACTACGTCAGAAACATTTCCATCTTCACCTAAATCATTTAAAGCAGTAATGCCTTCTTCGATTTCAGCAACAGTTTTGCCTTTAGCAAAGTCTTCGATAGCGTTTAAGTTATCTTCATAAGTAACAGTTGAATCAGCCTTATCAGCCATCATAGCAGAGTAGCCTTCACTGTCCGCACGTTTACTGATTAAAGTTACACCGTCAGCGAAACCTTCACCAAATGTAGCATCTGCGTTTGGAACACCAGTCCATTGATCACCTTCAACAAATTGGAATTCATCGATTTGTGCGTCAACAACGACATCACCTTGCATTGCCACAACAACAGAAGCAAATGATTTGTCACCGTGAGGAGCTAAGTAAGCCACTTTTAAAGTTGTTGTTTCTTGAGCTTGAACGGCAACTATCTCAGCAAAAGGTGTTGCATTGTTCACCGGTGAACTAATAGCTAATGCAAGCGAACTTGCTGTTAATAACACTAATGGTAGTAATGATTTCTTTTTCATTTTAAATCCCCCTTGTTTCTTTGAGTATATAGTAGCACGTCTTGTGATTACATGCACGTATTTTTTAACATTTCGAATAAAATAATTTAATGACTTGAATTCTTCCTCATTTAATACTAATTAGGAATAATGGCTAGGTTTTGATAAAATGGGTAAGACATTGAAATTGGAGGAAATAAAAAATGGCAAACAAAGTACCATTTAAGAAAAATGACACGTTCACCGGAACGGTCGAAGACATAACATCACAAGGGCAAGGCGTTGTAAAACTTGATCATTATCCATTCTTTATCGAAGGGGCGATTACAGGCGAAGTTGTTAAATTCAAAGCGATGAAAGTCGGTAAGACTTACGGGTTTGGACGCTTACTTGAAATTATTGAAGAGAGTCCAGAGCGCGTGGAGATGACTGATGCTATCGGACGTCAAATCGGGACAATGACACTGCAACATATGAGCTACGACGCTCAATTAGCATACAAAGAACAACAAGTTAAATCAGCTTACGAACGTATTGGCCACTTTGAAGATGCAGAGATCCGTCCCGTACTAGGTATGGAAAATCCATGGGAATACCGTAACAAAGCACAAATCCCAGTGAGAGAAATCAATGGCCAACTAGAAACAGGCTTCTTTAGAAGAAACTCACATGATTTAGTGCCAGTTGAAAACTTCTTTATTCAACATAAAGAAATTGATGAAGCTATCTTAATTGTGAGAGATATCTTAAGACGATTCCATGTGCCTGCTTATAATGAAAAGAATCATACAGGAATTATCCGTCATGTAGTTGTAAGACGGGGACATTATAGCGGTCAAGTGATGGTGACACTTGTAACGAATAAACGTAAGATGCCTAACGAAGAAATCATCGTCGATGCGATTGCGGAAGAAGTACCAAATATCGCAAGTATTGTACAAAACGTGCAAACGAAACGTACGAATGTCATTCTAGGTCGTCAAAGTTTAGTATTATGGGGCCAACCTTATATTGAAGATTCAATGTTAGGTTTAACTTTTAGAATCTCATCTAAATCTTTCTACCAAGTGAATACACCCCAAGCAGAAGTTCTATACAAAACTGCGATTGATGCAGCGGACTTACAAGGGAATGAGACTGTTCTGGATGCGTATTCTGGAATCGGAACAATCGGTTTATCACTCGCTCAACATGCGAAACAAGTGTATGGGATGGATATTGTGGATGAAGCCGTTGAAATGGCTAAGCAAAATGCGAAGTTAAACGGCATTAAAAATGCAGCCTTCGAAGTCGGAAGTGCAGAAGAATGGCTACCAAAATGGAACGAAGCAGGCATTAAATTTGATGTTATCGTTGTGGACCCACCACGTAAAGGTTTAGATCAAGTCTTTGTGGATGCAGTGATTGAACAACAACCTGAAAAGATTGTTTATGTTAGCTGTAATCCAGCAACTCAAGCGAGAGATGCACGATTATTCGCAGATGCGGGTTATGACTTACAATTTGTCCAACCGGTTGATTTATTTGGACAAACGACACACGTTGAAGCCGTTGCCTTATTTACAAAAGCATAATTTATATTTGAAAGAAGTCTGTGAGAACGGGCTTCTTTTTATTTGGCATCATTTGAAAAAAATGCTAAATAACGCTTAAAATGTTACTATATTATTAGTACAAATTATTTCGATAATTTTTTGAAAAGGAGGAGATTATACTGGGTCGATTAATAGATAACTTTAAAGAAACGTCATCTTCCTTACTACCAATGGTTGGTGTCGTACTTTTAATTCAATTTATATTGCAGCCGGTAGCTTGGTTAACGATACTTCGATTTATTATTGGTGTCGTTTTTTTATTAATAGGGTTACCGCTGTTCTTAGTTGGTGTCGATATGAGTATTGAGAAGATGGGTGACTTATTCAGTCACTACTTAATTAAACATCCGAAGAAAGTGATTGCGATGATTGGTATATTTGGTTTAGGATTCATTTCAAGTATTGCTGAACCGGATCTAACTATCTTAGGGATTCAAGTCGATACGATGACTAGTGGAGCGATTGCTGAACAAATCTTTGTTATGGCAGTATCTGTAGGTGTAGGGGCGATGCTTGCTTTTGGGGTGTACCGAATTATAAAAGACTTTAACTTACGTCATAGCTTTACAATTATCTACATATTAATAGGTATCTTATGCTTATTCTCAACGTCTGAATTTATTGCGATTGCCTTTGACGCTTCAGGTTCTACAACTGGTTCGATTACCGTACCGTTTATCCTAGCGTTTGGTGCGGGTGCCGCAAGCCAGTCTCGTCAAGCAGATGATACTGGTGCGGACAGTTTCGGTTTACTTGGAATTGTGTCAACCGGAGCGATCTTCGCAGTTATATTATATGGGGCTTTAGCTGGGTTTATTCGCTGTCCGCAGGTGGTGCGGATACCCAAGTAGCGATTGATAATTCAACGATGGCGATGGATTTTGTCTTAGAATTATGGCCGTCGATAGTTAATTCACTAATTGCGATTGGACCTTTAGTCATTGTATTCCTCATTCTAGTTTCGACAAAGCAAGTGAAAGTATCTAAGCGACGCTTACAGAGTATGTTGCTTGGTGTCGGATTAATTTTAGTTGGCTTAAGTCTTTTCTTAACGGGAGTGAACCAAGGCTTCCTAAGTGTTGCTTCTGAAATGGGATACGCCTTAGCAGAACAATATAATGTTTGGATCATCTTGCTTGTTGGTGGAATCGTTGGGATGGTAAGTATATTAGCTGAGCCATCCGTCCATGTCCTAAATGTCCAAATTCTTGATGAAACAGCAGGAATGATTCCACAAAGTTTAGTGACTTTCTGTCTTTCTATTGGTGTCGGATTATCGGTTGTATTATCTCTACTTCGTGTTACACTACCAGGGTTAGAAATTTGGCATATTTTATTACCACTCGTTGTGACAGTTCTTATCTTACAATATATCGCATCAGATTTATTTGTTGGGATTGCCTTTGACTCGGGAGGAGTCGCGGCTGGGACAATGACCGCAACTTTTATCTTGCCATTTACCCAAGGGGTAGCCAACTTTGTACCGACAGCTGATAGTGTCACAGACGGTTTTGGGGTGATTGCGATTGTATCTTTAACACCGATTGTTATCGTACAACTTGTTGGAATATTTTATGACTATCAAGTGAAACAAAAATAGGAGGACGAACATTGGTTAATACTGAAGAATTTAGTAGTGAGTTTTACCTTATTACGATTATTGCCAAAGTTAAACTGGCAGACAGAATTGATGATATATTTCATAAACAGGGGACGAGTGGAGCAACGACTTACTTAGCTGCTTGTTATGATGAAGATGATCGCCAAAGTATTCTAGATATACAAGGTCAGCGAAAAGAAATTATTATAAAAGCAACGCATAAAGACAATTTAGATAAAGTAATTGAACATGTTGAAAGTCGCTATCCTCAAAAAGAGAACGGCGAAAGCTTCCTATTTGTTACGCGTCTAGCCGGCTTAGCAGGTCTAGAAGACTACGGTGATATTGAAGAGAATTCATCATTTAATGATGTCGAAGCCGCAGTAAAATCCCCTTATAAAATGGTAACAGTGATTTGTGACCATGGTGAGGGTGAGGATTATATCGATGCGACTCAAAGAACTGATATCTTACAACATGCTTTAATTAAAGGACATGGTTCCGCTAGATTATCTGATAACTTTGAAGGACGTTATTTCCAACCGGAAAAAGACATTGTCATGCAAATTGTACAAAGTGAAAATGTCCAAGGGGTGCACGAATTTGCGAAAGCATATGAAGGTATTCAATTCGGTGAAGCCGGAGCGATTGCTTTTACCCGTGACATCGTTTATCTGTATCGCTTTTAGGAGGGGATAATATGTGGTATTTAATCTATGCAGTCGTTCCTAGCGGGAAGGCTGGAGAAGTCATTCGACTTGCAGAGCAAGAAGGTTCACAAGGTGGAACTGTGATTCACGGAAAAGGGATCGGAAGAAAGCCTAAGCGTTTCTTAAATTTTGAGGTGGAACCGATGCGAGAAATTATTTGGATTATTGTTGAAAAAGATAAATATAAAGAAGTCAGCCAAATCATATTCCAAGATATGGACTTAGACAAAGAAGGTAACGGAATTCTATTTGTAGAACCTTTAAGTGAAGTTCATGGTTTGGTGAACCAATTACCAAGTGAATAATTTTAAATGAGGCATCCTTAACGGGATGCTTTTTGTATGGATAAACTACTAAAAAATATGCACTTAAATTTACTTAAAAGATAGACACAACGGCTACATATGATAAACTAGGGAATATTGTAATAATACACAGGCTTTTGTATAAATAATAATATTGAGGTGATTCAATGAGAAAAGGCGATTACCCAACAGAAGTGTTGGATGTAGAAATCGATTATGTAGATTCAAAAGGACGTGGCTTCGTTCACTATACCCATGCACCAGATAGAGGCTCAAACGGTAAAACGTTAAAAATCATAACGTCGAATGTAGTTCCAGGTGATGTGGTTCGAGTAACAGTTGATAATGCGAAAGGTCGTTACAAGGCAGTTGTTCCCTATGATAAGTTATTGAAACCAGGTCCAACACGTAACTTAGATATGCCAACTCACTTTGATGTGTCAGGTGCAGCGCCACTGCAATATATGAAATACCCTGATCAATTGGAGTTTAAGGCGAATATTGTCAAAGAATCTCTAGAGCAGGCTGGCTTTGATACAGCGTTAATCCAACCAATTATTGGTATGGATGAACCAAACCGTTACCGTAATAAGATGGAATTATCTTTCGGACAAACCGGAGAACTAGGTATGCACCAACAAGGAAATTACCGTAAAGTTATTGATTTAAATGATTCAGTTATTGCTCCAAAGGTGATGATTGAAGTAAAGCACATTGTGAGCCAATGGCAGAAAGATTATGATTTTAAAGGCTACGATAAAGACGCACATACAGGGCTTTTACGTAACTTGATGATGCGAACTTCTTTTGAAACGGGTGAATTAATGGTGGTAGTCTATGCGACAGAAAAACCCGAAGCACATCCAGAAGCTGTAAAAGACTTAACAGACCGCTTAAGCGAAGCTTTCCCAAGCTTAGCCAGTCTAGTTTGGATTGAGTATACAAATATCTCTGGGCGTATTCAATCAGAAGAGTCCTTTACTTTATATGGACGCGATTATATCTACGATGAATTAGGTGGCTACCGCTACCGTATCTGGCATGATACATTCTTCCAACCGAACCCAGTTCAAGCTGAGAAAATGGTGGACTATGCCCTTGAGATGGCTGATGTGAATGATGATATGCGCGTCCTTGACCTATTCTGTGGGGTAGGAACATTCAGTTTACCTTTTGCGAAACGCAGTAAAGAATTAGCTGGAATTGAAATTGTTGAAACTTCAATTGAGTCAGCGAAACGTAATGCGAAAGATAATGGCTTAGACAATACTTTCTTCATGGCGAGTGACGCTCGACGCGGAATGAAAGAACTCCCAGAAATTTGGGGCCAACCAGACTTATTACTGTTAGATCCACCAAGAAGTGGTGCCGGCGGGAAAGTGATGCGAAGCATTGGAAGACTTGGAACGGATAAAGTTATCTATGTCTCATGTAATCCAAAAAGCTTAGCTGAAGACTTAGTTTGGTTAAGAGACTTTGGTTATGAATTGAAGACGGTTCAACCGATTGACCAGTTTCCGCATACACCTCATGTGGAGTGTGTAGTATTGATGTCAAGGGTCGATAAGTAAGAGTGTAAGCGGTATTAGAGACGATTAATGAGTTCATAGGAGATAAAGGTAACTACTTGAAAGTTTTGGAGAAAAATATTACCCAAGTTCTTAATAACAAATACGATGAAACAGCGGAAGATGTTGATAATCAGTTACACGATATACAAAAGCAGTTATATCAATTTGCGAATCAGAAAGAAGATTATGACGCATAGCAGAGCGAATATTTAAACTTCGAGAACGGAAGCAGCAACTTTTAATAGAAAATGCGACGAATGAGGAGAAACGCAGGCGACTATCGGATATTAAAGCTTTACTAAAAACACAGCATATCAAACTTGAAGATTACGATGAAAGTTTAGTTAATCGATTAGTGGCGGGTGTCGTTATTAAAGATAGAGTTATTGAAGTGGAGTTGAAAACCGGGGATTGTATTACCAAAGAAAAATATGAGAGACAGAGAGCTATGGGGAAGTGACGTATAGTTCTCTCTTTTTTTATAGTATAATGGTATAAAATTATTGAATGGGGTAAAAAGTTTTGGAAAAAAAGGGTTTATCAAAACTTCTAAAAGGTTTACTTGGGAGAGGTAAAGAAGGAAGTTATTGGGATTTTAAAGAAGAGTATTCTGGGAAGATTTCTGACCTAGTAAAGGATATAGTTTGTTTTGCTAACACTGTTCATAATCTTGACTGCTATATTATTTTTGGGGTCTCAGACGAGTTAGAAGTAGTAGGTGTAGAAGGAAAGAATAGAGTTAAGCAAGCCGATATCATTGATAAATTATCTAAAATGCATTTTGCTGGAGATAATGTCCCTTCAGTTGAACTAGAGACAATTTTTTTAGAATATAAAGAAATTGATATATTAATAATTAAGGATAATGTTTATACACCAATCTATTTAAAGCAAAATGATGGAGAAATGTTGCGAGGTTGTATTTACTCCAGAGAAGGAGATAGAAATACACCAAATAAAGGAAATTCGGATATTAATTCAATTGAAGGATTGTGGAAGAAAAGATTGGGATTGACCAAACCTCCATTAGATTATTTCTATGATAGGTTAACTTTTAAAGAAGAATGGAATGGAATGGATAATTTTTTTTATAATATTTATCGGCCAGAATACACGGTTGTAGTTAATGATGGGGATTATGACGGTAAAGATGAATTCTATTTTTATGTAATGACTAATCCCAGTGGTGGATTCAGTGATTTAGAACTTAGATATAATGGTACTGTGCTCGATTATTATCAACTTGCTATTTTAGATAGTGGCCAATTGAGAATACCTATTCCTGAATGGGGATATATACATAGTCAAGAATATAAAACAAATGTAACAATTAGGTACAAATATTTTATAAAATCTAGCAATCGGTATGCTCTTATAAAATTTTTAATTGATGAATCGGATGAAGAAGAACTGATTGCTTTTGATGATTTAAAGAATATAGTGATATTTTTTGAGACAGAAGAAGAAAAACACCGCTTTGAACAATATATATTCTTTAATCAACAGTCTATAATAGAACATGTTGCTAAAATGGATACTTATGATTATATTGCAACAGGAGATACTCATTTGGATGAGATTTATAAACTTAGATTAAATACTGGAAATTATTTTGTTGAAATCTATAACAAATGGAGAATGGGAATGGACTAATGTCCGGTAATACACATTTTTATTACATCATAAACAGATGTATTTTATTAATGTTAATTATAACTGATTCTCTACGTTTAAAATTTCTGGAGCAAGTGAAGGCTAATGGAGGGTGGAAAATGAATAATAGGGAAAATTTAAAAAAAGATTTGATAAGAGATACTGTAGAAAACTATAAGGTTTGTTTAAGAATAGTAAAAAGTAGTCCCAAAATAGTCTCAATGGTTTCTCTGCAGTATCTTCCATATCTTAGTCTAAATGTACTTGATATGATTGGAGAGTTTAAATTAAATGATGTAGATAAACATTACGATCTAAGAAATGCAAAATTTTCTCAACTACTTCATGCAAGCAGAAATGTATTAAAAACAGGAACAGATAATCATAAATATAATAAAGTATTAAAAAATTTAGAGCATAGTATTAAAACTAATTACGAAAATCTGACAAAGGATTATAATTTTATTCAGAGACTTGGTATTAAAATAGTCGGACAGAAAGATTTAGCAGTTTTTTCTTATAATGGCATCCCTTTTTTAAATAATATTCAACATGAGCAGTTTATCAATCAATTTAGAGCTCAGCAAAATGAAATATCTAGCGAAGATATTATTAACTTTTCGTCTAGTGTTACAAATATAATGACTTTATTTTTAAAAACTATAATTTCTACCGATGAAATTCTTGATAGTTGTAAAAGTGTTATTGAAGAACCTGAAATTCATTTTGACATGAATGACTATTTCTTATATGAAGAAACTAGATCAGATTTATTTCTGAATAAGCTAAGTAGAGAACAGAATACTTTTTTATTTAATTTACTTTGTCAAGTAAATACTGTGAAGTTTATTTATCCTGAAGTATTAAAATTAAAAGGAAATACAATGCTCAGATTTAAATATATAGTCTACTTAACACTAGTGAAAGGAATATGGATTTATAACCAAGAGAATAATTTAACCATATCTATTAAAGAATTAATTAACTCTTCAGACAATTTGTTCAAAGATGATAAGAATAGGAAAAATTTTAGAAATAATATATTTCATTATGATATCCCTAAAAATGCACAATATAGAGAAAATGTTATTGACACTTTAGTAGAGCATTACTTAGGAATAGAGAATAGTGAGTTTGAAAAACATGTAGATTATTGTTTTGAAATTTTCTTGAAAGAAGTCAATATTATATTATTTGGTGAACAGAAAATATTTAGAGGCTCG
Source organism: Ruoffia sp. FAM 20857 (assembly GCF_045528645.1). Classification (NCBI taxonomy): domain Bacteria; kingdom Bacillati; phylum Bacillota; class Bacilli; order Lactobacillales; family Aerococcaceae; genus Ruoffia; species Ruoffia sp. FAM 20857. Next base: position 32,482 of record NZ_JBGQRB010000018.1, on the reverse strand, counting down.
AACGTATCTTAATGTTTTTGTTTGGTTATAATTAGTCATTCAAACCACACTTCCAGCACATAATTATCAATTGATACGTTGTCGACATGCCATGTGGAGTGTGTAGTATTGATGTCAAGGGTCGATAAGTAAGAGTGTAAGCGGTATTAGAGGCGATTAATGAGTTCATAGGAGATAAAGGTAACTACTTGAAAGTTTTGGAGAAAAATATTACCCAAGTTCTTAATAACAAATACGATGAAACAGCGGAAGATGTTGATAATCAGTTACACGATTTACAAAAGCAGTTATATCAATTTGCAAATCAGAAAGAAGATTATGAACGCATAGCAGAGCGAATATTTAAACTTCGAGAAAGGAAACAGCAACTTTTAATTGAGAATGCGACGAATGAGGAGAAACGCAGGCGACTATCGGATATTAAAGCTTTACTAAAAACACAGCATATCAAACTTGAAGATTACGATGAAAGTTTAGTTAATCGATTAGTGGCGGGTGTCGTTATTAAAGATAGAGTTATTGAAGTGGAGTTGAAAACCGGGGATTGTATTACCAAAGAAAAATATGAGAGACAGAAATAAAGAGAATGAGTATGAAATTATTGTGAAAAAATTAATGAGATGGGGGACTCTAATAATAGAAAGTGGTAATGGAATTTTATTTCATTTGTATTTGGAAGTTAACTATAAGAATAAATGGAGCAAAATAGCGTTTCGTTTCCTCATATAAGAACAAAACGCTATAAATTAATTTTTTCAATTGGAATCCAAAGTTGCATCGGAAAGTTCGTATCATCTGTGAATTTATTCGGGTAATATTCTAAATCAAACTTTCCTATATAGGTGTAACCACTCTCAGGTAAAAACTTGTTCAATATATAATTCCAAGCATGATATAGTGACTCTGGAAATCGGCCAAAACATGGTATGATGGCAAAAGTTGTGGATGGGATTAAGGTCACTTGTAGAGGTAGGTGATTAACTAACTCTGGATTTTTGATTTCCCATCCGGCCATATAAGTTAATGTACCATTGTTATTAATCCCGTAGGATACTCCGAAGCTATTACCAGTGCTAACTTTAATTAATTTATTTACCAAATTAGATTCAGTTAACTGTCTCCATAGCTTTGAAATTTCAGGACTATTAGCCGATGTATTAATTGAAAGACCAGCGACATAAAAATCGGGTAATGTGATGATTTCTAAAGGTAACTCTTTCCCACCTTGGATTGTTATTGACAACTCCAATTTATCAATAAACCTAAAGGATGCACCTTTACGTACTGCTGAAGGCGTATTTTCGTGAAATTTCTTAAATGCAGTCGTGAAAGCTTCGTGAGTTTCATAGCCATACTTCAGAGCGATTTCAAGTACGCTAAACTTAGAATGTTGTAGGTCAAAGGCAGCTTTAGATAATTTTCGTTTTCTGATGTATTCTGAAGTCGTCATATTAAAGATTACTGGGAAAATACGCTGCAAAGTACTATTTGTTAAAGATAAACCTTTACAGAGCTGATTGTAATCGATTTCGTAATCTAGATTTTCTTCAATTCGGTTGATGACTTGTACCAAATCATTCATAAAAACACTCCCTTCTTAATAATTTTATCACTGTCAAAATTTCTTGTAAATCCCTAAAATCTCGTACAAAGAATGATAAGAAAAAATTTATGCATACTATTAAACTATGATATATCAAAACAAGGAGGTAAGAGTATGGATTTATTTTACGGAGATATACCCTTATGTTACACGAAATCACTTGCAATGGCTTTGAGTTCTTATGGGTACAATATCTATCCAGAATACTTAGAAGGTATAATGGTCATGGGCAATGGTGCGAGTATCGTTAGCAACGATTCTAAACACCCTCTGGTATTCTTTGATAATGGATTGCCAGATGTGTCAATAAGTAATAGTTTAAGAATCTTGGGTTTTACTTACAAGGAGTTTTTCACAAATAGCCTGAATAATATCCAGGTGAATGAAATAAAGGAAAAACTAAAATACCTTTTAACTTATGGATCAGTTGTTGCTGGCCCAATAGATATGGGATATTTAACGTATAACCCTAACTCAATTAATCTAAGTGGTGTTGACCATTTTGTATCAATTTATGATGTGGACGAAGAGTTCGTTTATTTACATGATCCTGCCGGTTATCCATGTATGAAAATAGTATTCAAAGAATTTATTGAAGCTTGGAAAGCTAATTTGATAGATTACAAACGCGGTTCGTTTTCAATGTGGGGTAAGTTCAAAAAAGTTAAAACTCCCAACTCTGAAAAAATATTTCATGAAGTATCCTTAATAATGAAAAAGCGATACCAAAAAGGTGAAAACAATGTTATAGAAAAATTCGCCCATGCAGTAAGAGATAATGGACTGAATCAAGAATAAAAACAAATTCTTCAGTTTTTTAGTTTTCGATTGGCTTCTGCCAGGAATTTGTATATAAGTAAGTTCTTGAAAAGTCATGATTCAAATAAATCAAAAATTAAAGAACAATTGGCTGAATTATTTGGACAAGCACACTTATCTACACTTAAAGAAGATTATTTTAATTTAGCACATACACTTGAAGAAATTGCTCAACTTGATGAAGAATTTAAGGCATTATGTTTACAAATTGAAGGAGAAGATTAGTATGGATAATAACATGAAAATTGATATAGGGACTTTACAAAGAGTCGTCATAGATAAAATGAACTTATTTTATATGGAGGTACCAAATAACCCTGAGACCCAAAAAAAAGCCTGGCCATTATTTGAAGCACATTTCCCTTCCTTAACCGGCAGAAAAATGTTTGGTTTAGATTATGATGAAAATAAAGTATATAGAGTTTGTTCCGTAGTCCTTGAAAGTGATCGAGATGATACATATGGTTTAAACCAATTTGAGTTTGAGGGCGGAAATTATTTAAGGTTAAGACTTAAATATGATGTGCCCGAACTTTATGAGAAGATTAGCCCTGCATATGATTTTCTTTTCAGTCAATATGGGGGTCATATTAATTGGTCACTTCCAATGATAGAACACTATAAATCTAAGAATATTTTAGATATAATGATTCCTATTAATGAATGATGAAATTAACTAATGTTATATAGTCGAGATATTAATTTAATTCGATATTTTTCACCTTAAATACAGTGAAGCAGTATGTTTATTAACAAAAATTTTCAGCGGCGCAATTAACAATTAGTTCTGCCAATAAACGAATCCGAAGAAGCTAAGCATATTGGAGTGAGCTGAGTGGCTAAAGTCGTGAAGTTTTGATGTTAATAAATATATAAAAATTGCTTGAAGTAATAATTACGCAATTCGTGAGTTTTGAGATAGAGCAGGAACTTGGAAACGTAGTTAAGACTCAAAATTAAGAGAGACATTTAGTTATGCTGGGTGCTGCAAAACTAAATGTCTCTTTCATTCTTTAATAAGAATGTATCTTTGTTCTAAATTAGGATGAAAATGTTTACTAAATCATGCATTAATCTATTCGGTTGTTTTTTTGTAAGTAAAATTTGAATTATAAAAATTCATAAGTACGATCTAATCAGACCAATCAAAGTAATTAAAATTATTATAATTTTACTATTAAGGGGAATGGTTTATTAAATTAAATACTGAAAGAATGACCTAGAGATTCTTCCAAAAACAAAATCTAAAAGATGTATTCGACTTCTATAAAGATAAAGAGGAATGCAAATATTTATTGCATGAACCATGAGAAGAGGGTACTTCAATAGAGTTATTTAATGAGAAACTGAATAATAATGAACTAAACGAAGAAAAGATGTTGAATATAGCATGTGAACTTAAGGGGAAAGTTATAGGAGAAATCTCTGTTTGGTATACTGTTATGAGAAATACGGTAGAGATTGGGTTTGTTTTCAATCCAGTATACTCAGGTAGAGACAATGTAGGTGAAGCAGTATGGTATATTTATTTTCAGAACATCTTGTTCATCGAATCCAAGCGGTACTAGATGCAAGGAATTTAGCCTCTACGAAGCTTTGTAAGCGATTGAATATGCCACAAGAAGCTCACTTCATTCAAGATTTCTGGAGTAAAGGTGAATGGACGGACAGTTATGTCTATACAATGTTGGTATCTGAACATATTGTCTAGATAATATCTAAACCACACCCCAATCTAATAATTATCAATTAATACGTGCCCAACATGACATGTTGAGTGTGTAGTATTGATGTCAAGGGTCGATAAGTAAGAGTGTAAGCAGTGTTAGAGGCGATTAATGAGTTCATAGGAGATAAAGGTAACTACTTGAAAGTTTTGGAGAAAAATATTACCCAAGTTCTTAATAACAAATATGATGAGACAGTAGAAGATGTTGATAATCAGTTACACGATTTACAAAAGCAATTATATCAATTTGCAAATCAGAAAGAAGACTATGAACGCATAGCAGAGCGAATATTTAAACTTCGAGAAAGGAAACAGCAACTTTTAATTGAGAATGCGACGAATGAGGAGAAACGTAGGCGACTATCGGATATCAAAGCTTTACTAAAAACTCAGCATATAAAACTTGAAGATTATGATGAAAGTTTAGTTAATCGATTAGTGGCGGGTGTCGTTATTAAAGAAGAGGTCATCAATGTTGAGTTGAAAACAGACGATATTTTCACTATCGAAAAAATAAGATAGACAGAGAGCTATGGGGAATGACGTATAGTTCTCTGTCTTTCTTTTTGTTATAATTTAATAGAATAATAAAAGAATGAAATAATAATGGGAGTTAGTTATGAGTGTATATTTTGTATATCAAGGAATAACTTATGATGATCAACGGGCTGGTGGATTTGTGTGGTCACCTAAGTTAAATAAAGCTGGACATAAGAATCAAGGTTTTACTACCATGACCTTGATACGAAAAGATGATTTTATTCTTCATTGTGTAAATGGCCAAGTGAAATCTATAAGCATTGCTCAGACCGACTGTTTTGATGGTGCCAGACCCGATTATTTAAGTGTAGAAGATGCTCCATGGGCGGAGGATGGTTATCAAGTTGACACTGTTTATACAAATCTAGATCAGCCGTTGTCTATTCGAGAACATAGAGAATGGTTAGCAGAGAAACCGAAACAAAATAGTGCCTTTACTAAAGCTGGGACGGGAAAACAGCAATATATGTGTCCGTTAGATGACGAACATGCAATTTATTTATTAGACCAAGCGATTAATATTCAGACTTCTGAGGATACAGTTAGGGTACTCCGAGATGCCCTAGAGGATATTATCGGAGAAATAGATTCAGAGTATGATTCTGTCGAAAAACAAGCTATTGATAATTTAGTAGAAAAAGAGACTGGAACAGTACCAGAATGGACTGGTGAGAAAAAGCCTCAAGAAATGACTACAGCTTCTTCTAAAGAAAGAGAGAGACCTAAGAGAAATCCTAAAGTAGCTGTTGATGTATTACAAAGAGCAGACTTTAGATGTGAATATAATACCAATGATCGAATATTTGAAAGAAAAAATGGAAAAGGTTATACCGAACCACATCACTTAATTCCAATTAGTAAATATCGTGACTTTGATTATGAAAAGTGTAGTTTGGATACTATGGAGAACATTGTTTCTTTATGTAGCCACTGTCATAACTTACTACATTATGGGAAGCTAGAAGATAAAATTCCTGTTTTGGATAAATTATATGATGAAAGAAAAGAAGCTTTAGAGCGAGTAGGACTAGGAATTACTTTTGAGGAGTTAAAAGAATATTATTAGTCACTGTAATGGCTAATTTACTAAGTGTACCCACTTCATTAAGAAAAGAGGTTGGAGCATGGATGATATATTAAAAACTATAATTGATAAATTAATTGAAGATGTGATAAAGAATGGGCCACAACTTTCTGTAACTCAAAGAGTAAAAGGGGTAAAGCAACCTTGGGGAGGCTACCTCAAGCGTGCCGATTTTGATGAAGTCAGCCTGGGAGATGGTCAAGAAAAACTTCATGAAAATGAAAATGTTAATGCGAGCTTGATTGGTATGGCAGTTGACTACATGGCGAGATTTATGATGGGTAGTTCAGTTGATGAGGCTTTTAAGATTAGTTTAATTGGGGCTAAGATGAAGAACAAAATTAGAACCGCTAATAAGTTAAAAAGAAATATTACGGGTTTGGATGGTGAATCGATTGTTAATGCCATAAAACTTAGTGGGTTTGATGTTGTTTATCGAAATAATGGGTTTGGTTATGTGCTAGTGAGTGAAATTAAACCGGACCAGAATACGATAGAAAATGTAAGGACAATGATTCAAAGGACGCTTGATTTCTTTAATATATATGGTCCTGTGATTTTAGATGGTTTTGATTTTAAAGGTGCTTATACCAGAAATATTGCATCTGGGGATGGTGATTTCTTAACTGAAGATACGTTATGGGATTTGAAAGTATTAAAAGGATATATTAACAAAAACCATACTTTACAGTTATTAATTTATTGGCGAATGGGGCTGAGGACAGACCAACCTGAGTTTAAGAATATTCAGCATTTAGGGATCTATAATCCTCGCAAAAATAAAGTCTATCGTATTCAGGTAGATGAGATTCCAGAAGAAACGATTAAGATAGTTGATCAGGAAATTATAGGATACCCAACTTGGTTAGGAGTGAGTGGAATAAAAGACCAAAATAAATTTGTGAAAGAATTTAGAATGTTTTTAAAGGCAGCGGAGCAGAAAACATTAATAACTGGACTTGATGATGATGCGAAAATTAGAGCAGTCCTAAATATACTAAATCAACATTTTAAAACTGGAATTATTTACTGTTAAGAAATAGGGCGCATCGCAGAAATTATAAACGGTGCATTCGATACTCCTCCACTGCCGCAGAAGGTAAACGTTAAAGATGTTTTGAAATTAGATAATATGAAAGTAAGTTTTTCGAAGTATATTTATTCTAGAAACACAACTGAAATCGGGAATAACGTTGACTTCGTATTATTTTTTCCTGTTGAGACAGTTCTAATGAATGGGAAAGAAAAATCCCTAGAAAGTCTCTTGAATAAAATAAGGAACACAACGTCAACGAAAATAATTGTAATGACTACAAATGATGAGTTAAAGAATCTCACACCAATTAGAGAAGCTGTAGATAGTCACATTCATTATGAAATTGAACATGATAACCCTGACTTACTTGAAATTATTAAATCAAATTTTGGTGAAATTGAGTATCCATTATTTTTATGAATTTATTTTTTAAGCCACTAAACTTAGAATACATTTTTAGTGATTTAGAAATTATGAAGAAAACGAGGTGGTTAGTATTAACTCAAAAAATAAAATAGCAAAAAAAAACAATCAGATTTTTGACTTGCATGAAGATTTAGAAAACCTTTCTAAAGTTCAAATTGAATTTTCGAAAGATGACGAAATATTTAATGAAGAGTCTATGCTTTTTGAAAAGCTTTTCCAAGTTTTTAAGTATATGGATGATTTTCAAAAAGTAATTAAACCTAATTCTGAATATATTGTTAAGTTTCCTGAAGGATTGCTAAAAAAGATGGAAGATCATGACTTACAGTTTTTGAAAGATAAAGTAACAGGTGATCTCTTACCCACGTTATACGACTATACTGACAAAGGTATCGGTGGCCAAATTAGACTTGAATTAAGAGATAAAGTTAGCAACCAGCATTGGAATAATTTTTCTAATTCGATGAGTAATATCATCCAACAAGCTCAATATGAGAAATTAGCATCCCAAATAGAGGACGTTCAGCGTACTGTCAAGAATATCGAAAAAGGACAGGATAATGATAGGTTTGCTAAGATTAACGCGGGTAAACTGTCACTAAAAAATGCGATGAACGCTAGTAATAAAAAAAATAGAGATAAATTTCTTGATGATTCAAGACAAGAATTAAATTTAGGCGTACAAGAAGTGAAGAAAACTCTAATTTCAAAATTAGACAGCCTTCCAGATATCTCAGAAAAGTTCATTAGTCGAGCAGTATATATATTAAAAAAACCAGATAATCGTCAAAAAATAAGTAATTCATATCAAGAAATTCAAGAGTATTTTTTTTATTATTTTGAGGGTATTAGACTACTAGCTAAAGTGTATACTTTAATGGACGAAGCTCAAACTATTGAAAATATTTTGGAAAACACGTCTGACTTATTTGAGAACAGCAATTTAAAACGTCTTATAAATATTGAACCGTTATTGTCAATAAATATGGATTTTACTAATACCTGGTATAGAGTTCCAAAGATGATAGAGAAACAATTAATTGAATCTTATAATAACGATAGAGCGAATTACGAATTGAAAATAAGTGGAGAAGAACTCCTAACATTAGAAAGGAAAATAATTGATGAAGAATAAAAACAAAAAAGAAAAAAAGAATATTTATGACCACCTAGAGACAACTTCAAAACTAATTGGTAAAGGAAAAAAATGCTAGGGCCATTACTCAGTGCAGGCGCTGCTGTAATCCTAAAACCTCTCGCAGATAAAGCATTGGAGAAATTCAAAGGGTAAATATGATTAGTTGTTTGCATTCAAACTACACTTCAATCACATAATTATCAATTAATACGTGGTCGACATGACATGTGGAGTGTGTATCGTTGCTACAAAGAAAAACTATATAGAAATCCTTAGTTTTAAACACTTTCACAAGCATTTCGTGTTTATAGGAGAAGGTGAAAAAACTAGAAATAAGGTACTGAAAAACCATATTACCGTTTCAGTGGTAATTGATCTGGGGTGTGGGAACACAATACAATAGAATAATAAGACGACTACAGTTTAAAATAATTGTGGTCGTCTTTTTGTATATTACAATCTATTTATCGATTCGAATAGATTTGCAAAATAATCATTTGGAAATTCTAATTAATTGTTTTTAGATTAATATTGGTTTTTTTCTATTGCAATTTTAAATTTCTTTCACTTGTGAACTATTTGTCACATAAGATAAGGTTATGTCAAATTACCTACATAAATATGGTAAGCTTATCATAATGAACTTATGTGGAGGGAGAAGAAGGAAATGATTATAACTGATATTATAAGTTGGGTAGAAAGGCAACCATATTGGCAACAAGTAATAGCAGAAAAGTTATTAAGCAATCGCACAATTACAGATGAGGATATAGAAGAAATTTTTCTTATTTTCAAAAAGGAGAATAGCCTTGTTAGCGAACCATTAGAAAAGAATGGATTGAATTTTTCAAATAGTAAAACTGATACTAGTAAGATACCAAATATAAAATGGAGAGGTTTATCAAATGTTAGTGGTGTAAATGCTATTAAAAACAATGAAGTATTTCCTGTTGGTGATGAAGTTACTTTAGTATATGGTGAGAATGGTACAGGTAAATCTGGATACACAAGAATTTTAAACAATATCTTTATTTCAAGAGGTGATAAAAATATACTACCTAATTTATTCGAAAAAAGTTCTGAACAACCTAGTTCAAAAGTTATTTTCGAAGATGATAGTGGAAATATAGAGGAGATACATTATCCTATTGATAAGGATCATCCTTATACCAACCGAATTACAGTGTTCGATTCTCACAGTGCTATACACGATTTAACGAAAGAAGCCGAATTATCTTTTTCGCCAACGGAGTTTAATTTCTTTGACGATTTCCTACTTAACATAGAAAAAATAAAGATTAAATTTGAGGAAGAAATTTCAAAAAAGAAAATTCAAAATAATTTTATAAATTATTTTGATAAAGAAACTTCTATAAAACATGCAGTATCTCAATTAAGTAGTGAAACAGATATTAACCAATTTAAAAATCAAATTAAAGTTACAGAAAAAGATATTATAAAGAATAAAGAAAATACACTTCGTAGATCCTATCTACAATCAATGAACTTGGATGGGAAGAAAACCGAATACCAAAAAGTAATTTCTAATCTTAATAGTATAAAAACTAAAGTTATTAATCTTAATCAAAAATTCAGTTTGGAAAGATTATCTAAGACAAAAGATTTAATCGAACAAAGAAATTACTATGAAAAAATCTCATTAGAAGAAGGATTAACTCAATTTAAAAGTGAGCATATAGACAATTTAGGTTCCAAAGAATGGAAAGAGTTTATTGAGGCTGCTCAAGATTACTATCAAACTATCAAAAAAGAAATTGATTATTGTATCTTTTGTAAGCAAGATATCCGTGGAATTGCATTAATTGATAAGTATTGGAAGTACTTAAAAAGTGATGCAGAAAAAAACTTAACTACTAAAAATAGCGATATTGAAAAAATTAAAACCAATTTTAATGTTGAAGATTGTAAAATTTTTATTAAGGGATCTATGATAGATGAGTGGATTAAAGAAAATAAATCTGAACTTTATAGTGAACTAACCAATGGAGAATCTGAATTTAAAAACTTACGTGAAAAAGTTGTACTATCACTTAAATCATATGAATGGAATGATAGGATAAAGGGTTATAGTCTAGATATAAAAAATATAGATATGGTCATTGAATATATTAAAATAAAAATATCGGAGCTAAATTCTGAAAATGTAGAAAAGGAATTAAAACAACTTCAAACCTATGAAAATGAATATACTGACAAACTAAAAGCCGAAAAGCTATTACCCGAGATTGAAAAATTTATTATTAATAGCAAATGGATAAAACAAGCTGAAAGGAATAAAATTAATACCCGTTCAATAACATCTATTCAAAATCAATTATTTGCAAAATACGTAACGGATGAGTATGTAAAAATATTCAATCAGGAGTGTAAAAAACTTAAAGCTGAGTTTTCAGCTGAAATAAAACAAAGAGGAAGTAGAGGTACTACTTTAAATAAACTTACTGTTAAAGAAAAAAGACCTTTAGAAATATTGAGTGAAGGCGAACAAAGATCTATCGCTTTAGCAAACTTTTTAGCAGAAACATCCATACACAACAATAACGTTTGCATTGTCTTTGATGATCCAGTGTCTTCTTTGGATTATAAAAGAAGAGATATTATTGCTAATAGACTGATAGAAGAAGCACAGCGAAAACAGGTAGTAATATTTACGCATGATTTAACATTTTTATTAGCACTTCAGAATAAGTGTCAAGAACAAGGCGTAAATTATCTCGCTACTACAATTAGAAAAATACAAACGACTACTGGGATAATCGAAAAATCTCTTCCGTGGATAGGTTTACCTGTCAAAGGTAGAATTTCACTTTTGAAACAGAAACTACAAGGTTTAGAATCTATGCACAAAAATATAACACCGGATATGCCAGAAAAATTAAAAGAATATGAAGATGGGGCTAAGTTATGGTGCGAAAAATTGAGAGAAACATGGGAAAGGAGTATAGAAGAAATTTTATTTAACGACTCGGTACAAAGGTTCAACCCTGCGATACAAACTCAAAGATTAATAAGAGCACCATTTACTACCGAATTATCTTTAGAGATTGAAACAGGTATGAGAAATTGTTCTAATTGGGTTCATGATCGTGCTTCGGGATTAGGTGAGGAAATACCTGAACCCACAATTTTAAAAGAATATCTCGGTGCTTGCGAAAAATTTATTAAGGAAAATAGACCATGATAATTATAAGAATCACATCCGATGCTCAATTAAAAGAGCATCTTTTTTTACGCCTAAAAACGGGGATTAGAAGGTGAAATATGACAAAACTAACTTTAGGAAGTTTATTTGATGGGATTGGTGTATTTCCATTAGCTGCTTCTCGTTATGGGATTCAACCAATATGGGCAAGTGAAATTGAAAAAGCTCCCATATCTATAACGAAACGACATTTTCCTAACATCCATCATTTAGGAGATATTACAAAAGTAAAAGGGGGAGAAATCCACCTGTTCATATTATTACATTTGGCTCAACAAGAAAAGGCTAGAAGAAGTAATTTATATTCAGGCAAATGAAAGCAGAAGCGAGTGTACCAAGGGAAGTATGCCTTATCAGGCAAAGTAATTTGCGAACACTGTGGGGATATTTTTAGACGAGTAAAATGGAACAGTCGAGGAAGTAAAGCGACTGTCTGGCGGTTTGTGACTCGCCTTATTGACCATACGCAATGTCAGGCGAGAACGGTTAAGGAAGAGCTCCTTCATGAAGCAGTAGTGGAGGCGATTAATAATTTTATAGGAGAGAAGGGCGACTACTTGAAAGTCATGGAGGAAAACATCACCGAAGTCCTCAACGATCAGTATGATGAAACAGTGGAAGAAGTGGATGATCAACTCCACGGTCTACAGAAGAAATTGTATCAGTTTGCGAATCAAAAAACAGACTACGAACGGATCGCGGAAAAGATATTTCAGTTAAGAGAGAAGAAACAGCAGTTGTTGATTGTCAATGCAACGAATGAAGAAAAAAGAAGAAGGTTATCCGATATTAAAGCTTTTCTAAAACCCCAACATATTCAACTCGAAGATTATGATGAAAGTTTAGTTAACCGGTTGGTAGCTGGCATAGTCATTAAAGAAAAAGTCATTGAAGTGGAATTGAGGACAGGAGATTTTATTACCATAGAAAAATAAGAGAGGCGGAGAGTTATGCGGTGGAGAAGCATAGTTCTGCGTCTCTCTTTTAGTTTTTTTATAAATCTTTTGAATTGTATAATTTGATATTAATAGCGAACATTAATCCAGTAAGCATTAACATTAAGACGCTAACGCTCATGAAGATAATGTTTAAATTATACTGAGAAATAAACTCGAAAAACCTATTAAATTGCCCGGTGTTAATCATTATTGGAATGATTGTAATGAAGGCAAAGAAAATCAATATAATAATATAATTCATGATTTGTGGACCAAATATTAAATAGAACATTTGATAAGCTGTCAATAGAAACACAATAAGGATAAGTATCCCAATGATCTCACTTAAACTATTAGAAGTAAGTCCAGGAATAAAATAATTGAAGGCGGTTTGAATTAATAGAAAGACTAGACCAATAGAAAAACCATAAATAATCTTTGAAGCTAGAATTTGGGTTCTTGAAACAGGAAGGCTTGATATTAGTCGGTCAGAACGATTTAATTCATCCCTCCCATCTCCATTTCGAACAAATAACAGTACAAAAAAGACACTTAAATAAATAGGGGTTTGATAAGTAGTAGTAATTAATGAGGCGAATATTAAAATTAAAGTACCAATAAAGTTTGTCCAGAAGTTAACTACAAATTCCTTGTTTAATAATGCTAACATATTATAAACCTCCATTCTTAATTGTACGCACCATAATATCCTCTAGACTAGCTGGTTCAATTATTATATTATCTCCGAATATTTCTTCAAATGTTTGCCCCTCTTTGGTTAGTCCTGTAAAACCAGTATTTTTTTCTTCCAAACCAATTAATAATGGTCGTAAGTCATTGTCTAATAGTTCAATAGAACCCTTAACTAATCTATAAGTATTTAAGATATCGTCTTTGTTATAATCAATAATGATTTGTCCATCATTGATGAGCACAATATGATCAGCAATCTTTTCTAAGTCATTCGTAATATGGGATGAGAATAGGATGGTTTTTGCCTCATCTTGAATGATATCGTAAAGAATATCTAAGATTTCAGATCGAACAATTGGATCAAGTCCTGAGGTGGGTTCATCAAGTATAATGAGTTCAGCTCCATGAGATAAAGCGACACTTAGAAACAACTTGGCTTTCATTCCTGTTGAAAGGTTTTTAACTTTTTTATTAGCAGGTAATTTAAATTGTTCAATAAAATGATTGTATGCATGTTGGTTCCAATTTTTATAGAATTTTCCAATCGTTTTTCCAGTTGTTTCAACACTTAAATGATCATAAAAGACGTTTTCTGCATAGACAAACCCGATATTTTCACGAGCCATTTGACCTTCTTGAATGTGGTCATAGCCTAGAATATTAATGCTTCCGTTATCTGGTTTGATTAAATCCATGATTAAATTAATGCATGTGCTTTTTCCAGCTCCATTTGGCCCGATAAAACCAGTAATGTATCCTTTGTTTACTTTTAAGTTAAGGTCATCAATCGAAAAGTCCTTAAAAGTTTTATTTATATTGTTAAATTCTATGGCATATTTGCTCATCTCATCACTCCTCATATTTTTCGTCAACGATATTTATAAAATCACTTTTAGATAATTGAATTGATTTTGCTTCTTGTACTAATATATTGATCTCTTTTTCAATATTGAGTAATTTCTTAGACCTAATGATGCTGGCATCTAATTCTGCAATATATGTCCCTTTACTAGGAATGGTGGCAATGTAGTTTTCGTTTTCGAGTGTATCATATGCTTTCTTTACAGTAATCACACTGACTTCTAAATCTTTTGATAATTGGCGAATGGAAGGTAAACGAACAGCCGGTTCAAGATCACCACTTAAAATATTCCGCTTAATCTCATTAATAATCTGTTCATAAAGAGGTTCCTTACTGTATTTAGAAAGATTAATATTCAATTCCTCACCACCTTTTCTGTACATATACAATATACACACTGGTGGTTTATTTGTCAATAAAATATTATAGTTAGATATTAAAGATTGATTTTTAAAGAAATTAAAATACAATTTGAAAAAAGATTGAATGATAACTTAAAATCATCTAAATCACATACGCAACACACCTAAATCAATCAATAGCTTAATAACGTTACATGTTGAGACGCTTATGGTTTGTAACATTTTAGCGAAAGAACTCCCTAAGTCTTTAATTGTAGATGAAGTTCAGTTCATTAAAATAGCTGTAATTGTAAGTAATATTTTTAAATTTAGTCGACTTTATTGTGCACAGATTATCGGATGGGTAATTAAATCCTTTGATAATATTGAAATTGAAAGGAGGTTGTTTGTTGGATACGTTAAGTAATATGAATAAAGCTTTGGCATATATTGAAGAGCATTTAACTGAAGAAATTGATTACAGTGAAGTGTCGAAAATTGCTTACTGTTCAGAGTATCATTTTAAAAGGATGTTTTCATTTTTATCAGGAATTGGTTTGTCAGAATATATTCGAAGAAGAAGATTAACGCTGGCTGCTCTTGATTTGAAAGATACAAATTTGAGAATAATCGATGTGGCTGTCAAATATGGCTATAATTCGGCTGATTCGTTTTCCCGTGCTTTTCATTCCCTGCATGATATTCTTCCTTCAGAAGCAAGAAGTGAGAAAACGCAGTTAAAAGCCTATCCTAGAATGACCTTTCAATTATCAATTAAAGGAGGATGCGAGATGAATTATCGTATTGTTGAGAAAGAGTCGTTTAAGTTAGTAGGATTTAAGAAGAGAGTCCCAATTATTTTTGAAGGTGTCAATCCAGAGATTGCACAAATGACCGAACTTTTAACACCAGAGGTTATTAAACAATTAAAAGCAATCTCAAATGTAGAACCAATGGGTATTATTAGTGCTTCCACTAATTTTTCAGAAGGAAGAATGGAAGAAAAGGGCGAGTTGGATCATTACATCGGGGTAGCAACTTCAGGTGATGAAACAGCAGAATTTGATGTATTAAAAATTGATGCTTGTACCTGGGCAGTATTTGAATCGATTGGACCATTCCCAGAGACACTTCAAAATGTATGGGGTAGAATATACTCAGAGTGGTTTCCGTCTTCAAGTTATGAGTTAGTTGAAGGCCCAGAAATTTTGTGGAACGAGAGTCCAGACACTGGAAATCCAAAGTATCGAAGCGAAATCTGGATTCCGGTAAAGAAAAAAGACTATTAATTACACCGATTTTTATGATTGAGGGCACTCCTAGCAAGAGTGCCCTTTTCGTAAACGGTACGATTGGTGGATATGTTCCCACGAACGTACAAAATAGTCGATATGTTCCCGCATACGACTATTTCATTAAAAATCGCAAATACATCAATTCTATCAACTCGTCCCATGTTGAGGCGGTAGTATTGATGTCAAGGGTTGATAAGTAAGCGTGTAATAAGATAAGTAAATAAAGGCTTTCCGTGGTTTGAGGTCTGGTTCTAAGCCGGAAGGATAATCACGGATTTTTGCTTTGAGGGAAGTTATCCAAGAATGATGAAATAAAAAAATATCAGCCGAGAGTTAATGTAAAAGATGCATTACGATTTGCAGATATATTGGCAAAGTCTACCAAACCAGAGAAACGAGATAGACATAAGCTGCGAAATTACAGCAGCAACCACAGTTCGGCTCAGATTGTATTTTGTGAAAATTGTGGAGAAATCTTTAGAAGAATCCATTGGAATAACCGAGGGAAGAGGTTAATCGTTTGGTGATGCGTCAGCAGGCTTGAAAATAAAGGAGTATTTTGTGATGCGCGAGCTGTTAGAGAAGAGGGCTTAAAGCAAGCTGTTAGCCAATCGATAAATGAACTGTTTTAAAATCGGAGCAACTTTCTCAAAGCTTTAGAACAAAATATTGCACAAACGTTATCAAGTCAGTTACACGATAAACTGATGAAAGTTGAAGAAGAACTGGAAGCCTTGAAACATTCTTTAATCGGCCTAGCGAACTCGAACAAAGACTATAATGACGTAGTTTATAATGTTTACAAACAGAGGGAAGAAAAACAATAACTTCAACTAGAGATTGCAGAACAAGCCAATGGAAGAGAGCGTTTGGAACAAATAGCAGCTTTATTGAAAGAGCAAACATGTGAATTAGAAATATATGATGAGCAACTTGTAAGGCGGCTGGTTGAAAAAAATATTGTTCATCCTGAAAAGTTGGAGTTAGAATTTAAATCGGAAATGATTGTTGAAATCGAATTGTAAAATGGAAAAAAATGAAGAGCTAGTTACATTAATTTCTAAAACAGTTTGATAAAATAAATATTATAATAAAAGAAACACCTATTTCATAGACTGAAATAGGTGTTTTTAGTAAGTGATTAAAAGGATAATGACACATATATGTTGCTTTTATTAAATGTTTATGTTAGATTTATGTTGCAAATGTAATTTATAATTTGCAATTAGGAGGGTGGTACATGTTAAATAAAATAAAAATTGCTAGAATGGAAAAGAAACTTACACAAGAGGAGTTGGCAATAAAAATAGGCGTTACCAGGCAAACAATTGGTTTGATTGAGAAGGGTAAATATAATCCAAGCCTACAGCTTTGTATATCGATAGCTAAATCGCTTGGAAAAACTTTAGATGACTTATTTTGGGAGGAAGATATAAATGATTAATTCTTTTATTAATAAAATATTCCTAAGGATGAATATAAACGTTTGTCAACCCTTTATTTTCTTGCGGAATGTGCATTAATTATTTTATTTGCCTTTATATTCCTAACAGTCCTTCAACTTTTTTTCTTTGATTTAGGTGATGGATTTGATATTATTTTACTATGTGTAACTTTCTTTATGATAATTTATCCTGCTACACGTTACGTTTTATCTGGAATGGAACATGATGATGTGATGGATGAAGAGGGTTATAAAAAGACTCGTAAGAAAGGTATTATTCAAACGTTTGGTACTGGGATTATGTTTTTTATTTTCTTTTTATTACTTAACATATTTAGAGAAGGGTCAATTGATTATATTTCTATTATTATGGTACCAATATTATTTACAATATTTTTTGGTATCTTTACAATGGTATCTTTAAAGAAATCTTATAATAAAAATAAGGATTTAGATAATTAACTTATCATGACATGAATGCAGAAATCAGAATAAATATTTAAAAATATGTTGACCTATTCCCACATACGAAAGCCATCAGTGGATTAATTCCCCGATTTCATTTATGTTACAAATTTGAGCCATAGAGGTTCAAGAGGTTTACCATCGTAATTATTCTATTTTTCTAGAAAGATTATTATCAATTAGACCTTGTATTAATAACAGGAGGTATTATGAGAACATATAAAGATAAAGAAGAGCTAAAATTTGAGATAAATAAAAGTTTTGAAAAGTATATTTCTGAATTTAATAATATCCCAGAATCACTGAAAGACAAAAGCGTTGACGAAGTTGACAGAACACCATCTGAAAACCTTGCTTATCAAGTTGGCTGGACAACATTGCTCCTGCAATGGGAAGCCGATGAGAAAAATGGCTTAACAGTAAAGACACCATCAGATATGTTTAGGTGGAATCAGCTTGGTGAATTATATCAGTGGTTTTCAGATACCTATGCAAATTTATCCTTAGAGGAGTTAAAGGATAGGCTAAACAGAAATGTTATTTCAATCAATAAAATGATTGATGTACTAAGTGATGAAGAATTATTTTTACCTCATATGAGAAAGTGGGCTGATGAAGCTACAAAAACAGCAGTATGGGAAGTATATAAATTTATTCACGTTAATACTGTTGCTCCTTTTGGGACTTTTAGAACCAAGATAAGAAAATGGAAAAAGATAGCACTATGAAACTAAGTTCAGTTACTTGGCAAACTATTCTCATAAGTACAATCCTATCTGGATATGTTCCTGCATACAAGGTTCGATCTTGGATATCTTCCCACATACGCAAGTCCACAATGGATATGTTCCCTCAAAGAGAATTAAGTAAAAAAGGAAAATGGAAATTGACCTTTGACAGCTATGACTTCCTCTTAACACATGTTGAGTGTGTAGTATTGATTGAAAAAATGAAAGGATAAATCGTATATGGACGGGTTTCTGGACGTTTGATGGATGTTTAAGGGCCTCGTTTTTTGCTAGGGAAGTGGACATTTTGACCTGGAAGTTGATTTTCCAGAGAAAAATAGGGGTACGTCTGGGGAAACAGGTCGATTGGTGTGATAAGGTGGAAAAATGATAACTGGCAACTTGATACAATTTAATGACAAAAAAGCCGTTATGAAGTGGATAATCGGGATGAATTTGATCAATTTATATTAACAGGTTCAGCGGTGCCTAATGAATTTGATGAATCTATGCACACAGGGACGGAAAGAATATCTAGGCTGTTAATGCAACCAATGAGCTTATATGAGACAAAGGATTCGACTGGAGAGATTTTCACTTAAAGATCTACTAGAAGGAAAAAATATTTCAGCTATTGATGAAACCAGTCTTGAAGAAATTGCTTTCTTAATTTGTAGAGGGGGAGGGCCAAAGGCAACTGGTTTAGATGAAAAGACTGCTTTATTTCAAACTATAGATTGCTATGATGCTGTTATATCTACCGATATTAGTAGAGTAGATTCGATAAAAGGGTTACACAAAATAATTTTACACTTTGTTTACAACCTAATAACTTATTAACTATAAAGCGATCTTAATGACATTTGACAACAAGATAAATTTTTTTTTAAGATACAATTGTAGGGGGAAACGTTTTTTAAATAGAAAAGTTGGGGCTAAATCGATTATATTATTCAAACACATTGTACAGTAAACAAATAAACATTAAAAAAAGGGAGAAATTATGAATCAAAAACTTAAAATCGTTTCGTTATCTTTCGCTATAATGCTTCTAAGTGCTTCTATATTTCCTAATATTGCAACTGTTTACGCTACTGAAAATGAACAACAAACACAAGAATACACTGAAGTTGAAATTGTAGAGCCTACATCTCTTTCATTAACAGAGGTAGAAATCAACTCCCTTGCTAATGAAATTCAAGCATTACACCCTAGTGTTTCTAAAGAGTGGATTATAGAAGTAATATACAAACAACTTCAAGGTGATTACTCGTTACAAACAGAATATACATCGTCTCAGGCTCAAACTAGATCATCATGGCAAGGTATAACTGTAGATCAAATGGGAGCGGCCCTAGATACTGCTATTGCATTAGCTCTAGGAGGAAGTACAGCTACCCTAGCCAATTTAATAAAAGTAAAAGGCAAACACGCAGCAAAAAGTGCCATACGTTCAGCAATTGCAAAATATTTAGGAAGCTGGGTTGTGAATGATGTTGTATTAGAATTTGCAATGAATTTACTATCACCAGGTACCTATTTAGCTCAATTATGGGACGAAAACGATGCTGTTCCTAACAATGGAAGGATTAATTTTTAATGAGCAAAGACTTAATAAAATTAGTAGGTTATAACTTATTAACTTTAACGATGGTGTATGTATTAACACTGCTAGCTAATAAAGAATTTAAATGGTGGGTTGTCATAGCCATGACATCATCTTCTTTCATCGTTAGTAAATATTTAGAGAACAAAAATAAAAAAGATAGCTAGTTTTTGTTACCTGTTTATTTAATAGATAACAGGTAAAAATTAAACCAAATGAACCCCCTTAAATGATGTGACCCCCAAAGTTAGAGTTAAAAATATAGGCTCTATAATAAATGCGGTTGATGAACGAACATCAACCGCATCTTTCTATTCACAAAAACGTAAATGTTCACTATATTAAAGTCACCACAACCTAACAAAGGAGCATCTACGCATGAATCATTTTTATCTTAAAAACCTTGCAAATAAAAGACCTTAGTATTCATATTGATCCAAATCTTGTTGAAGTCACGGAATTCAAAGGTCGTCAGAGCCTATTCTATCATGGTTTATTAACCCATGTCCCTGAGGCTTGTGAGCATTGTGGATGTATCAATCAGGGTGATTGGATTGTTATCAATGGAACCCGTTCCTCACGGATTACTTTAGCTCCGGTATCCGGATTAACTGCCTATTTAATCCTTAATAAATAACGTTTTTATGTTGCCATTGTCAACGAACCTTTTCAGCAGCGACTTCACTGATTGATAAACATTGTTTTATCGCCAATCAAGTCAAACATCTTATCATGAATCCAGCGGACCGTGTAATGAGTGTGAAAGATATCGCCCAAGATTTTTCCGTTTCCGTCCAGACCGTGCGATGCGTCTTCAATCAAGTCGCCTTAACCCTGTCTCAGCGTCCCTCGATGGGGCTTACCTCAAAATCTCTGTTTTGATGAATTTAAGAGTGACGCTTCTGCCAAAGGTGCCATGAGCTTCATCTGTTGCGAGGCCCTCTCTCATCAATTAGTGGATGTCGTGGAAGACCATCGAAAAGGGTCTTTAAATGCTTATTTCAGTCGCTTTGATGTGCAAGATCGTCGTCAAGTTGAAACCATTACCGTGGGAACTAGTCAATAAGTGCAAGGGTGTTAGGTTGAATAGGAAAATTATTATACTTATGAAGGAAGTAGTCAACACGTGAGTACAGGTACACTTGCCATTACTTATAGAGCTTTTATATAAGCTTGATTTCACAGCCTACATTGATAGTTTTGAACATGTAGGCGTATGTTTGTTTTATGTTCCTTATGTGACTTTAGCAGTTATGACGGTATCAGTAATCGTCGTTTATCTCGTTGAATTTCTTTTACTTTATTTAAAAATAGTGACTAAAGCTTGAATAGCTTGATCAATTTCATCAAGCTCTAGCCCACCATAACCTAAAATATAACTTTGGTCGAACCGGTTCTTTAATTTAGCGTAATGGTTGACCGGTTGTAAGCGGATCTTATTTTCAGCTAGCCTAGTTTGAATCACGTCAGTCGGTGGAATCTCACCCTCAATGTTAATAATAAAGAAAAGTCCAGCCCCTGCTTCCTTAATGGTTAGGGGTAGTTGGGTTTGGTTAAGCGCTGCTAGAACCGCTTTTTCCTTTCGACGGTAATTAGTCCGAAGGCTATTAATATATTTAGGAAAATGGGCAGAATTGAGAAAATCAGTCATTAAATATTGCTCAAAGCTGGAAATATCACTGGTTTTTAATTTAGCTTGATGGAATTTTTTCATTAATTGATCGGGTAAAACTAAATAAGACATCTTAAAAATTGACCCCATACTTTGACGAAAGGCCCCTAATAAAATGACTCGCTCCTGGTCGTCCAGACTAGTCAAAGCAGGAACAGGACGGCCCTTAAGGCGGAACTCATTATAGTAGTCATTTTCAATAATATAACGGTTTTCTGCCTGATAGGCCCATTTTAATAAACGCTGACGTCGACGCATCCCCATGATAATGCCAGTGGGAAACTGATGGTTGGGCGTAGTAATCACGATGTTAGCTGAGGTAGTCTCCAAATCTTTAACTGAGAAACCATATTTATCAATCGGAATTCGAATAGTCTTTTGCTGATAGTCTGTAAAGAGATCTAAATTTTTATAATAGCCAGGATCTTCTAAGGCATAAATCGCATCTTCTAATAAGGCAAATAGAGTCTGTAAGCTAGCCGTATGACCACCTGTAATGATGATATTATCAGCTGAAGTCATCACTCCCCGGTATTTACGTAAATAATTAGCAATAGCCAAGCGTAAAGAGAGAGCACCCAAGTCATCTTTTAAATTACAATTAACCACGCTTCTTGCTAGAGCTTCGGGTGCATACTGCAATAATTGTTTGGGATTTAAAGTAGACATATCACGGTTGGCAAAGTGAAAATCATAAGTATATTGGCTGGCTTCACTTATTTTAAAATGCTCATGTTTTGTCGATTTTGTCTCAATTTCCTCAGAGGGCAACATATCAATTTCTAGTAAATCCACATAATAACCAGATCTTTCCCTCGGCACTATATAGCCTTCATCTGTCAGTTGGTCATATGCGTTAATGACCGTATTAAGGCTGACTTTTAAATGATCTGCCAAGGCCCGCCGTGAGGGTAGTTGGTCACCACTTTTTAAATGTCCTTGGGCAATTTGCCGGATGACTTCATCGACTATTTGTAAGTAGAGGTGTTGGTCTTCGTTAAAGTTCACCGTAATCATACTTTTCCTCCTCTCGTGTTATCCATTATACAATAAAAAAATTATTTGGACCCATAAAAATATCCATTTTTGCATCTTAAGAAACATCCAAAAGACTGTTAAAGTGGAGACAATATTTATAAAGGAGCAATCAAAATGAAACGATCAATTGAAGAAGTACATAAACAATTAGCTGGTGGTGTAATCATGGACGTGGTAAATGTGGGACAAGCTAAAATTGCTGAAGCAGCTGGTGCCGTAGCGGTCATGGCTTTAGAAAGAGTTCCTGCAGACATTCGAGCTGCTGGTGGTATTAGTCGAATGAGTGACCCTCAAATGATAAAAGAAATTCAAGCAGCAGTTTCTATACCAGTCATGGCGAAAGTAAGAATTGGTCACTTTGTCGAAGCTCAAATCTTAGAAAGTTTACAAATTAATTATATTGATGAGTCAGAAGTCTTATCAGTAGCTGATCAAGTTTATCATATTGATAAACAACCATTTGAAACACCTTTCGTTTGTGGAGCTAGAGATTTAGGTGAAGCTTTACGCCGTATTCAAGAAGGGGCTAAAATGATTCGTACTAAAGGTGAAGCAGGAACGGGGGATGTCAGTCAAGCGGTTAGGCATTTAAGAAAAATCCATGAACAAATCCGCTATGTGGCTTCGTTACAAGATAATGAGCTCTTTAACCAAGCTAAGGAATTAGGCGTCTCTTATGATTTATTAAAGCGAGTCCATGATACTGGTAAATTACCTGTGTTGAACTTTTCGGCTGGCGGGGTGGCAACACCTGCTGATGCGGCTTTAATGATGCAATTAGGTGCTGAAGGAGTTTTCGTTGGTTCAGGTATTTTCAAATCAGGTAACCCAGAAAAACGTGCCAAAGCCATAGTTGAAGCAGTAGCCAATTACAAAGATGCTGCCAAATTAGTCGAAATCTCAACTGATTTAGGCGAAGCGATGGTAGGTATTAATGAAGACGAAATTAAAGTCATCATGTCTAACCGTTAATCATTAAAAACAAGGGCTTCAAAAGTCAGTGGGCTTGGTCTACTGACTTTTTTTATTTAGTCCTATAATTTTACTATGTGCTCTCACCACTAAATTTGAATCCTTATTTTTACCTGCACTGTAACCATCGAATTCTCTATTGATGAGATCAATAAGTAAACATATGTAATGCCATGTATTTGCTATTTTTACACATGTTAAATCATTTACCAATGCCCTCCATTGGTTGTTCTCTATTAAAAGTGCGATTTAAATGATTTTCCATTAGTTTCTTTTGAATGATGTTTATATTTATCTTTTGTATAAACAGAAACTAGATTATATTTCTTTATGACACGACCAATCTTTCGTCTGGATACAGTGAAACCCTTATCATTTAAATTAATCTTAATTCGTCTTGTACCAATGCTTTTTCTATTCGAATTAAACGTATCTATAATCATATTTTCTAATTCTAAATCATCATCTTTTTGGCTTTGAGTATTTCTTTTTATTGATTCTTAATAAGTGCTTCTTAGTATTTTCAGGACTTTACACATTGCTTATACCGAATATTGATGTGCATACTTTTGAATGATTTCTATGAGGATAACTAGGCAAGACTACACGAAGTAGTATCTGAAGAAAGAATAATAGGAATTGAGAAGGCTGCTACAGCTCTTTACGAAGATGAAGTTGATGAAGAGAGAATCTGCAAAATAAAAGTGTATCAAAATCGGGTACACAGGGCATTTCAGAATGTGTTGTAAGGAGACTAAAACCTTGCAGAACATTTATTTTTATAAGTGTTCATATGGCGAGAAACTTGGTGTTTTAAGTAACAATAAGCTCCAAAACGAAATTGAACAAAACACAACTTTTTTAACAAAGCCTACAATAAGCGGTTTATAGCACTTTACTAAACGATAAGAAATACTTTTTGATGGTTTGAATAGGGAGAAATTTAACCTGTTAATTGTTCGTGATCGAGTTCGTGACGGTCAATCATCAACGATGCGGTTGGTCGGGGATATCATTTTTTAGTGAATAAATCCGGATTGAATAAAGATAGTACACTGACTTAATAAGCTATTTATTTCAATTGAAATAAGGAAACATCCGTATAGATTATATTCAAACATTAGCGAACGCTTTAATGTGTGAATGTTTATAAATTAAACATTAAGTGTAGAGTTCTCTAAAGAAATGTTGTATAGTGAGTTTATAAATGAGGAGGACGGGTATGAATAAATATCAAAGACATGAAGCAATCATTCGATGGGTGAATGAACAAGGAACTGTCAGGGTTTCAGAGATTGTGTCTCGCTATAATGTGTCAGATATGACAGTGAGAAGAGATTTAGAAGAGTTAGATGATCAGGGGCTATTAAAGAAAATCCATGGTGGGGCTCGTAGTAATAGTGCGTTTCAATATAAGGAAATCGCGCATGAAGATAAATTTGATAAGAATACGGACCAGAAACGATATATAGCTCAAAGAGCCTCTGAATTAATTGATGAAGGGGATGTAATCTATATTGGGCCAGGAACGACCACGGCTTTGTTAGCAGAGGTGATTAATTACCAAGCCCTGTCGGTTGTAACAAACTGTCTTCCCATCTTTAATATTCTATTAAAGAAAAAGTCCGAGACATTCCATGTCTATCTACTCGGTGGTGAGATGAGAAGTGTCACACAGTCGTTTGTAGGTGAGATTACGAATATGTCTTTGGAGAATATGCGGTTCGGGAAGATGTTTTTTGGTGGTAATGGTGTTAAAGACGGGATTGTCATGACGTCATCTGTCGCAGAAGCCTACACTCAAAAGATGGCATTAGAGCACTCGGTAGAGAGTTATTTGTTATTGGATTCGTCAAAGGTTGGGAAAGAGGATTTCTCTAAATTATGTCACTTATCTGACCTAACAGCGGTAGTTATGGAAGAATCTAATGAGGATAAAAAACAAGCAATTCAAGTATACACAGAATTAATTGTTTAACTAAACACACAATACTAAAGTAAACTCCTTCTAAACTCAAGTAAATTGAGTTTAGAAGGAGTTTTTTGCATACCAATAAAAAAGTTTTATGACAATAAAAGCGATTAAATCAACGTTTAAACAATTAATAAACACTTTTTAAACAATAAACGTTTAAAAAGTGTTGACTTTTTTAACATTCGTGATATATTATATGTATAGTAAATCAGAAAGCGGTTTCTACTATCGAACGGAAAAAGGCAAAGCAAAATTAGCAGACATAAAGGAGCAATAAGATGAAAGTTATATTGGGTGCGGATAGAGACGGTAAACAGTTAAAAGAGATTGTGAAGGCCCATCTATTAGATGAGAACTATGATGTGATTGACGTCAGTGAAGAATTAACAGCTGACTTTGTAGATACTACTTTAGCTGTTGCGAAGAAAGTGAACGAAGAAGAGGGACACTTAGGAATTGTCATTGATGGGTATGGCGCAGGGAGTTTCATGGTTGCGACTAAGATTAAGGGGATGGTTGCAGCTGAAGTCTCTGATGAACGATCTGCTTATATGACGCGTGAACATAATAATTCAAGAATGATTACCATAGGAGCCAATATGGTAGGACCTGAATTAGCAAAGAATATTGCTACTGAATTTTTATCTGCAGACTATGATGGTGGACGCCATCAAGTGCGTGTAGATATGTTGAACAAGATGTGTTAATTGAATTAACTGGAGGAGAAAAAATGAAAATTGCTATTGGATGCGACCATATTGTAACCTATGAAAAGATTGCTGTAGTTGATTATTTGAAGAAACAAGGCTATGAGGTCCTTGACTTTGGAACATATGACAATGTCAGAACACACTATCCTATCTACGGGAAAAAGGTGGGAGAGGCTGTAGCGAGTGGCCAAGCAGACCTAGGGATTTGTATCTGTGGTACTGGTGTAGGAATTAATAACGCCGTAAATAAGGTAGCAGGTATCCGTTCAGCTTTAGTTCGTGATATGTCAACAGCTATCTATGCAAAAGAAGAATTGAATGCGAATGTAATTGGTTTTGGTGGCAAGATTACGGGTGAATTACTCATGTGTGATATTATTGATGCTTTTATAGCAGCTGAATATAAAGAAACAGACGAAAACAAAGAATTAATTGCCAAGATTAGTCATTTAGATCATGCAGAAGTAGACCAGACAGACCCAGATTTCTTTAAAGAATTTCTTGAAAAATGGGACCGTGGCGAATACAAAGATTAGGTGAAGAGGTGACCTTATGTCAATCTTAACTGTCACAATGAATCCATCCGTGGATATCGCTTATCAATTACCAACATTCAAATTGGATGATGTCAATCGAGTGAGTAATGTGAATAAGTCTGCAGGTGGTAAAGGCTTGAATGTAACCAGAGTCTTAGAAGAAATAGATGAAGATCTTACAGCAACTGGATTAGTAGGAGGAGACCTTGGGAATTATATTAAGTCTCAATTAGACCAAGGAGCTATTCATCATGACTTTTACCAGATTAAGGGAAATACAAGAAACTGCATTGCTATCTTACATGAAGGAATGCAGACAGAGATTCTTGAATCAGGTCCGACCATCTCAGATGTAGAGGGAGAAGCCTTTAAAAATCATTTTGAAAGCTTGCTGAAGGATGCTGAAGTTGTGTCAATATCGGGTAGCACCCCTTCAGGCTTAGCAACAGATTACTATGTTGAACTCATTATGATTGCTAATGCTAAGGAAGTCCCAGTGGTATTAGACACCTCCGGAGAAAGTTTAAGACAAGTTCTATTATCTGGACATAAACCAAAAGTCATTAAGCCTAATGTGGATGAATTATCACAATTACTAGGCAGAGAATTAGATAAAGATTTAAATCTATTAAAAGAAGCACTGCAAGACAGCTTATTCAATGGTGTGGAGTGGGCCATTGTCTCACTCGGTTCTGAAGGTGCTTTTGCTAAACATAATGATTTGTATTACAAAGTAGACATTCCAACCATTGATATCGTGAATCCGGTTGGATCAGGTGATTCGACTGTAGCAGGAATCGTATCGGGAATCACTCGTAATTATGACGATGTGGCATTGCTGAAACATGCGAATGTCTTAGGAATGTTAAATGCTCAAGAAGAAATAACAGGCCATGTTAATTTGAATAACTATGAGGCCTTATTCAATAAAATTCAAGTTAGAGGAGTATAAAAATGACTAAACTAGATTACCTAAACAAATTGACTGATGATAAGGGCGTTATCTCAGCCCTAGCCTTTGACCAACGTGGTGCTCTAAAGAGAATGATGAGTAAGTATCAAAGTGAGGAGCCAACCGTTGAACAGATTGAACGATTAAAAGAAATTGTATCAGAAGAACTTACACCGTATGCGTCATCAATTCTACTTGATCCAGAATACGGTCTACCAGCTGCGAAAGTACGTGATGATAATGCTGGATTATTACTAGCCTATGAAAAGACTGGATATGACGCTACGACGACCGATCGTTTACCAGATTGCTTAGTAGAATGGTCAGTAAAACGCATTAAAGAACAAGGAGCAGATGCTGTTAAGTTCCTACTTTATTATGATGTGGATGGTAGTGAGTTTGTTAATCTTCAAAAACAAGCCTACATGGAAAGAATTGGTTCAGAATGTGCGGCAGAGGATATTCCATTCTTCCTTGAAATTCTTACATACGATGAAAATATTGAAGATAACGGAAGTCTTGAATTCGCAAAATTGAAAGCGCATAAAGTGAATGGTGCGATGAAAGTATTCTCTCAAGATCGCTTTGGAGTTGATGTGCTTAAAGTGGAAGTGCCAGTGAATATGAATTATGTAGAAGGATTTGCGAGCGGAGAAGTATTACATACTCAAGAAGAGGCCAAAGCAGCTTTTAAAGAACAAGATGCGTCAACAGACCTACCTTATATCTATCTAAGTGCAGGTGTAAGCGCTAAATTATTCCAAGATACTTTAGAATTCGCTTATGAAGCCGGTGCGAGATTCAATGGTGTATTATGTGGACGTGCAACATGGGCAGGATCTGTTCAAGTCTTTATTGAACAAGGGGAAGAAGCGGCTCGTGAATGGTTACAGACAGAAGGAAGAAAGAATATAGAAGACCTGAATGAAGTCCTTAATCGTACTGCAGTAGCCTGCGACTTTGGGTTATAATAAAGGTATTCTGGAAAAAGGAGGAACTAACATGAACAAAGATGAAGTGGGAATGATTGGCTTCGAAATTGTTGCCTATGCAGGAGAAGCACGATCTAAACTATTAGATGCTTTGAACAAAGCAAAAGATGGCGACTTTGACGAAGCTGAGAGACTTGTGGCAGAAGCTGAAGAAGGGATAGTTGGTGCACATAATGCTCAGACTGATCTTCTTGCTAAAGAAGCATCTGGCGAAGAGATTGAATACAGTGTCATTATGATGCATGGTCAAGACCATCTGATGACGACCATACTACTTAAAGATCTAATTAATCACTTAATTGGATTCTATAAGAAAGGCTAGGGAAAAGCTATGAATACATTAATTGCTCAAATTGAAAAAGCCAAACCTTTCTTCGAGAAAATTTCTCGTAATATCTATATTCGTGCTATCCGTGATGGTTTTATCGCGGGTATGCCAGTCATTCTATTCTCTAGTATATTTATTCTACTAGCCTATGTGCCAAACGCATGGGGATTCCACTGGAGTCCTGAAGTAGAGAATTTCTTAATGGTCCCTTATAACTATTCTATGGGAATCTTAGCTTTCTTTGTATCAGGGACGACAGCAAAGTCATTGACCGATTCTATGAATCGAGACATGGAATCAACTAATCAGATAAACTATATCTCAACTATGCTAGCAACGATGGTAGGCTTCTTATTGATGGCAGCCGATCCTGCCCAAGAAGGTGGATTCTTAACGGAATTCATGGGGACGAAGGGGCTAATCACAGCCTTTATCGCTGCATTCGTGACGGTCAATGTCTATAAAGTATGTGTGAAGAATAATGTGACGATTCCAATGCCAGAAGAAGTCCCACCTAATATATCTCAAGTGTTTAAGGACTTAATTCCTTTTACTGTCTCAGTGGTTATCCTTTATGCGGTTTCGTTATTTGTAAGAAGCACACTGGGCGTAAATGTTGCTGAATCTATTGGTACCTTACTTGCGCCTTTATTCCAAGCAGCAGATGGTTACTTGGGGATTACCCTTATCTTTGGTGCGTATGCATTCTTCTGGTTCATTGGGATTCATGGTCCTTCAATTGTTGAGCCAGCTATTGCAGCTATTACCTATGCCAACATTGATGTGAACTTACAATTACTACAAGCAGGTGAACATGCGGATAAAATCTTAACATCTGGAACTCAGATGTTCATTGTCACACTGGGGGGTACTGGTGCAACGCTTGTTGTTCCATTCATGTTTATGTGGATGACTAAGTCTAAGCGTAACAAAGCCATTGGACGCGCGTCTGTTATACCCACATTCTTTGGGGTGAATGAACCTATCTTGTTCGGGGCACCCATCGTCTTGAATCCTGTATTCTTTGTGCCATTTATCTTTGCACCGATTGCCAATGTTTGGATCTTTAAATTCTTTATCGATGCCTTAGGAATGAATAGCTTTACAACGAATCTTCCTTGGACAACACCAGCACCGCTTGGTATCTTGTTAGGAACGAACTTCCAATTCTTATCCTTTGTCCTGGTTGCCGTCTTAATCATCGTGGATGTCTTAATCTACTACCCGTTCTTGAAGGTCTATGACCGTCAGATTCTAGCGGAAGAAGAGTCAGGAGTATCATCGTCTGATGAATTAAAAGCCAAAGTTGAACAGAGCTTTGATACACGTAAAGCTACAGCGATTCTTGAGAAGAGTCAAGTTGAAGAGACTACAACAGTGAAAGCTGAGCCTTCAACAGCTGTTAAAGCGACAGAATCAACTAATGTACTGGTACTATGTGCAGGTGGTGGAACGAGTGGACTTTTAGCCAATGCCTTGAACAAGGCTGCCAAAGAATATGATAGACCTATTAAGGCTACAGCTGGAAGCTATGGAGCACACCGCGAGATACTTCCTCAATATCAATTTGTTATTCTAGCACCACAAGTAGCTTCTAATTATGAGGATATGAAAGCAGAGACGGATAAGTTAGGCATCAAGCTGGCTAAGACAGCCGGAGCGGAATATATAGCATTGACGCGTGATGGTGAAGGTGCTTTAGCATTTGTTGAAGAGAATTTACAATAAGGAATCGAGGCTAATTAATGAAAACATTACCAAAGAACTTTATTTTCGGAGGGGCAACTGCGGCTTATCAAGCAGAAGGAGCCACCAAGACGGATGGCAAAGGGCCTGTTGCTTGGGATAAGTATCTGGAGGATAATTACTGGTATACTGCGGAACCTGCAAGTGATTTCTACCACAAGTATCCCGTTGATCTTCAGCTTGCGGAAGAGTTTGGTGTGAATGGTATTCGAATCTCTATTGCTTGGTCACGAATCTTTCCAACGGGTTATGGAGAAGTGAATGCAAAAGGGGTTGAATATTACCACAATCTATTCAATGAATGTCATAAACGACATGTGGAGCCTTTTGTAACACTCCATCACTTTGATACACCGGAAGCACTTCATTCTAAAGGTGACTTTTTGAACAGAGAAAACATCGATCACTTTGTCGATTATGCAGAATTTTGCTTTAAAGAATTCACTCAAGTAAAGTACTGGACTACTTTTAATGAAATCGGACCTATTGGGGATGGGCAATATCTGGTTGGTAAATTCCCGCCAGGTATCAAGTATGATCTAGCTAAAGTCTTCCAATCACATCATAATATGATGGTTGCCCATGCAAGAGCGGTCAAATTATATAAAGAAGCGGACTATAGCGGTGAGATAGGTGTAGTGCATGCCTTGCCAACTAAGTATCCTCTAGACCCAGAGAACCCTGAAGATGTACGTGCGGCGGAGTTAGAGGATATCATCCATAATAAATTCATCCTGGATGCGACTTATCTTGGAGAGTATTCTGAGAAAACAATGGATGGTGTGAATCACATACTTGCAGTGAATGGTGGACAGTTAGACCTAAGAGATGAAGACTTTGAAGCTTTAAAAGCTGCCAAAGATATGAATGACTTCCTTGGAATTAATTATTACATGAGTGATTGGATGAAAGCCTTTGAAGGTGAGACAGAGATTACACACAACTCTAAAGGAGATAAAGGTGGATCTAAATATCAGATTAAAGGTGTCGGCCAGCGAGAATTTGATGTTGATGTCCCTCGTACTGATTGGGATTGGATGATTTATCCTCAGGGCTTATATGATCAGATTATGCGCGTTAAAAAAGATTATCCGAATTACAAGAAAATCTATATCACTGAGAATGGATTAGGCTATAAGGATGATTTTGTTGATGGAACTGTCTATGATGATGCACGAATTGACTATGTGAAACAACATTTAGAAGCCATTTCAGATGCGATACGAGACGGCGCTGTGGTTGAAGGATACTTCATCTGGTCTCTCATGGATGTCTTCTCTTGGTCTAATGGCTATGAAAAACGCTATGGACTATTCTACGTAGATTTTGAGACGCAAGAACGCTATCCTAAGAAGAGTGCCTATTGGTACAAAGAACTTGCAGCAACTCAAGAAATTAAATAATGACTTAAAAGGGAGACGCGGGTCTTCCTTTTTAATTTGTCGACTAAGTTAGAAAGTTAATTTGGTTCATGAATTTTTGATGTTGGTGGACCGAGGAGCCAGGTGACGCAGTCACCTTGGCTCTTTTTTTATTCCTATGTTTAAGTGTCTCTCTATGCAACGATAGTTTGTGTTGTGTTCTCATCTTT